>NZ_JAPFQV010000095.1:0-19527 GCF_033804685.1 Micromonospora sp. RTP1Z1 | reverse complement strand
AGTGTTGCCAAAGGAATCCAAACCAGCAAACCCTCCCAAAGGAAGGACCCACCAGTCCGGGGTATAAATCAATTTGGCACTGGCTTATCAAGCACCCTGTTGAGTTCTCAAAGAACAACCACACACCATCTAGAAGCTCTACACCGTAGAACCCCCGTCCGGGGCAACCTCTCTAACTTACCCGGCCCGATCTTCGTTGTCAACCTCGTGTCCGAGGCGATCAACTTGGTTCGGTCCGATCCACGCTGACGCACGCCGTACTCGGCGGTCGTTTCTGTCGTGGGAAGCGGCAGACCGGCCGATCGCCGCTCTCGCGGCCACCTGCCCGGCTCCCTGCCGGCCTTCGAACTCTACCCGGTCGGCTTCGCGATCGCAACTCCGTATCTCTCGGAGTCTTTCGCACCGCCCGAATCCTCAGTCCCGCTCGGCGTCTCCGCCACGAGCCTGGTGCCCGCTCTCGGCCCGTTTGTCCGGCCTCCCGCGTGCAGAGAGAAAGTTACGCGGACGGTCCCGAGAAGGCAAATCAACGTCCATCAGTGGTTCGCCGCGACCGGAGACGGGCATCCGGCGGCGGAGAACGGGTCTGCGGCAAACCATCGACGGCCCTGCCGTGCCAGAGTGTCTGGCATGGATGACGTGTCCCGCATCCCGGCGACCCCGCTCGCCGAGGAAGCGCTGCTCGGGCTGCTGCTGCCCTTCTGGCAGTTGGTCATCGGCGCGTTCGTGCTCTTCGTCGTCCTGGTGTCGGTCGGACGGCTCGCCCGGCGCGGCCCCTCACGGATGACGACCGCCCTGCTCATCACCGCCGCGGCGATCGCCGGCTTCACCGTCGTCGGCGTGCTCCTGGAGAGCTGACCGTCGTCAGAGCCGCCGGTTCGCGAGGCTCGGCAGCTCCGCCCGGATGGTGCGCAGCCGATCCAGGTCCAGGTCGGTGACGGCCAGACCCGGCCCGTCCGGCACCTGGCTCAGCACCGTCCCCCACGGGTCCACCACCATGCTGCGTCCGAAACAGGTCCGCCCCGGCTCGTGATCCCCGGTCTGGCCGGCGGCGGCGACGAAGCACTGGTTCTCGATGGCCCTCGCACGCAGCAGGACCTCCCAGTGGTCCCGCCCGGTATGCATCATGAACGCCGCGGGGACGACGAGGAGGTGCGCGCCCCCCTCGGTCGCGAGCTGCCGGTACAGCTCCGGGAAGCGCAGGTCGTAGCAGATCGAGAGGCCCACCCGCAGACCCTCGACGTCGACAACCACGGGCTGCTCCCCGGGGGCCACGGTCGCCGACTCGAGGTACGACACCCGGCCCGGGATCTCCACGTCGTACAGATGGATCTTTCGGTAGCTGGCAGCGAGGGCGCCCGTCCGGTCGAAGACCAGCGCGGTGTTCCAGGTGTGCTCCGGGTCGGGGCCGGCCTCGTGGAAGGAGCCGGCGACCACCCAGATGCCGAGCCGGCGGGCCACCGCGGCGAAGAACTCCCCCACCAGGCCGTCCACCGACTCGGGATCCGGCATCCCCTTCGCCGGGCCGAGGTAGTCGACGTACTCGGGGAGGACGGCGAGATCGGCGCCGGCCGCCGCGGCCTGGACCAGCAAAGCCTCGGCGGCGGCGAGGTTCGCCGCCCGGTCGTCGCGGGCGTTGAGCTGGCAGACGGCGACGCGCATGGGCTCAGCGTACGGACGAGCGGCGGTCGACGACAGGGCTCACAGGGTCGCCAGCACCAGCGCCCCGGCGGCGAAGCCCAGACCGGCGATCTGCACTGGGCGAAGGCGCTCCCGGTCCACCGCGAGCGCGAGGAGCACCGTGCTCGCCGGGTACAGCGCGGCGATCGCGGCGACGATGCTCAGGTGGCCACGGCCGGCCGCCGCCAGGTAGAGCGCGTTCGCCGCGGAGTCCAGCAGGCCGGCCGCCGCGGCCCAGCCGAGCACCCGGGGCCCGAGTCGCAGGCTCACCCCGGTCCGCGCGGCCAGGGCGAGCCCGAAGCCGATCGAGCTGACCCGTACGGCCAGCACCGGCCACATGCCGGCGTCCTTGTCGGCCTGCCCCAGGAGAGCGAAGAAGACGCCGAAGAGGGCGCCGGCGCCGAGGGCCATCCCCACCAGGCGCGGCGACACCGCCCCGGAGATGCCGCCCTCGCCGAGGCTCACCAGGGCGATCGCCAGCACGGCGAGGCCGGCGCCGCAGAGCGCGAGGGTGCCGGGCGAGTGGGCGGTGACCAGCCCGGCGCCGATCGGCACCAGGGCGGCGGTGATCGCCGTGATCGGCGCGACGACCGCCATCATTCCGCCCGCGAGGGCCCGGTAGAGCAGCACCACGCCGGCGGCGCCGGCCACCCCGGCGAGGAGACCCCAGACCAGGTCGACGGTGTGCGGGGTGCCGGGTACCACCAGCACGAGCGCGAGCAGCAGCGGGACGCTCAGCAGCTGCGAGACCACCGTGACGGCGACCGGGTCGGCCCGGCGGGAGGCCTTTCCGCCGGAGAAGTCGGCCGTGCCGAACGCGACCGCGGACACCGCGGCGAGCACAATGGGGAACATCCAGATGTCGTACCACAATATTAACCGCGAGGGATAGTGTGATGACCGACGCCGGGGCCGGGCGGGTGAGCGCGGTGACCTCCGCCGTCGCACGGCAGGTACGCGAGCTGCGGGCCGCGCGCGGCTGGTCCTTCGAGGAACTGGCCGGCCGGTCCGGAGTCAGCAAGGGCATGCTCGTGCAGATCGAAGGGGCCCGCACCAACCCGAGCATCGGCACGCTCTGCCGGGTCGCGGACGCCTTCGGGGTCAACATCGCCCAACTCCTCGAGCCGGCCGAGGAAACCACCGTGCGCCACACCACCGCCGGCGAGGCGCCGGTCCTCTGGCGTGGCCAGCACGGCGGGACCGCCCACCTGCTCAGCGGCCTGGCCGAGCCGGACCTGATCGAACTCTGGGACTGGCGGCTGCAGCCGGGCGAGACGCACCACTCCCCCGACCATCCCCGCGGCACCCGGGAGGTGCTGCACGTCCTGAGCGGCACGGCGACGGTCCTGGTCGACGGCGTCGCGCACGTCGTACGGGCCGGGGAGACGATCGAGTTCCGCGCCGACCGGGAGCACGGCTACCGCAACACGGGCGACGAGCCGGTACGCCTGGTGATGGTGGTCGTCACCCCGTCGGGCGAGTGGGATCGCCGGACCCGCTCACGCCGACCGCGCCCGGAGTGACCCCGGGCGCGGTCGATACGAAGGTCAGGCGGACTTCTCCTCGCGGTCCCGGCGAGCCCGGCGACCGGTGAACTCGCGGGGCACGATCGTCGGGTTCACGTTCTCCAGGACCACCTCGCGGGTGATCAGCACCCGGGCGGCGTCCGGGTTGCTCGGCACCTCGTACATCACGGAGAGCAGGACCTCTTCCATGATGGCCCGGAGGCCGCGGGCGCCCGTGCCGCGGAGCATCGCCTGGTCGGCGATGGCATCCAGCGCCGGGGGCTCGAACTCCAGCTCGACGCCGTCCAGCTCGAAGAGGCGCTGGTACTGCCGGACCAGGGCGTTGCGCGGCTCGGTCAGGATCCGCACCAGCGCCGAACGGTCGAGGCTGCGCACGTTGGTGATCACCGGGAGCCGGCCGATGAACTCCGGGATCAGCCCGAACTTGAGCATGTCCTCCGGCATGACCTGGCTGAAGATGTCGTCGGTCGACCGCTCGGAGACCGACCGGAGCCGGGCGCCGAAGCCGGTGCCGCCGGAACCCGTCCGGGCCTCGATGATCTGGTCCAGCCCCGCGAAGGCGCCACCGCAGATGAACAGCACGTTGGTGGTGTCGATCTGGATGAACTCCTGGTGCGGGTGCTTCCGGCCGCCCTGCGGCGGCACGTTGGCCACCGCGCCTTCCAGCATCTTGAGCAGCGCCTGCTGGACGCCCTCGCCGGAGACGTCCCGGGTGATCGACGGGTTCTCCGACTTACGGGCGATCTTGTCGACCTCGTCGATGTAGATGATGCCGGTCTCGGCGCGCTTGATGTCGTAGTCCGCGGCCTGGATCAGCTTGAGGAGGATGTTCTCCACGTCCTCGCCGACGTAGCCCGCCTCGGTGAGCGCGGTGGCGTCGGCGATCGCGAACGGCACGTTGAGCATCCGCGCCAAGGTCTGCGCCAGGTGGGTCTTGCCGCAGCCGGTCGGGCCGAGCAGCAGGAT
Source organism: Micromonospora sp. RTP1Z1 (assembly GCF_033804685.1). Classification (NCBI taxonomy): domain Bacteria; kingdom Bacillati; phylum Actinomycetota; class Actinomycetes; order Micromonosporales; family Micromonosporaceae; genus Micromonospora; species Micromonospora sp. RTP1Z1. Next base: position 15,358 of record NZ_JAPFQV010000095.1, on the reverse strand, counting down.
GTTGGACTTGGCCAACTCGACGGCGTCGCTGCCGGAACCCGGCGCGCCGGCCGCCTCGGCCTGGATCCGCTTGTAGTGGTTGTAGACCGCGACCGCGAGCGCCTTCTTGGCCTGGTCCTGACCGACCACGTAGTTGTCGAGGAACTGGCAGATCTCCATCGGCTTGGGAAGCTCTTCCCACTTCACCTCGCCGGACTCGGCCAGCTCCTCCTCGATGATCTCGTTGCAGAGATCGATGCACTCGTCACAGATGTAGACCCCGGGGCCCGCGATCAACTTCTTGACCTGCTTCTGCGACTTACCACAGAAGGAGCATTTCAGTAGGTCGCCGCCGTCACCGATCCGTGCCACCTACGTTCTCCCTGCACTCGTCGGCCGGAACGCCGGCCCTGACCTGCGGGCGCCGGGCGCCCGTCCGTCTGTTAGCCCCGCCGGTCCGACCCAGCGAAGCGGTACAGACCCGACGTTACCCGCTGGCGGAGGTTTCTCCGACCCCCAAAACGGGTGTGTCAGAGGTCGGCCGGGAACGGATCCACGGCCGACCTCCGACCCGGTGTTGCTCAGCTCGCGGCGTTCGCCGCCAGCAGGCCCTTCTTGCGGCTGGTGAGGATCGTGTCGACCAGCCCGTACTCCTTGGACTCCTCGGCCGTCATGATCTTGTCCCGATCGATATCCTTGCGGACCTGCTCGGTCGGCCGATTGCAATGCCGGGAGAGCATGTCCTCCAGCTGGGTCCGCATCCGCAGGATCTCCCGGGCCTGGATCTCGATGTCCGAGCCCTGACCGTAGCCACCCTCGGTGGCCGGCTGGTGGATGATGATCCGGGAGTTGGGCAGCGCCATCCGCTTGCCCGGGGTGCCGGCGGAGAGCAGCACCGCCGCGGCGCTGGCCGCCTGACCCAGGCACACGGTCTGGATGTCCGGCCGGACGTACTGCATCGTGTCGTAAATCGCCGTCATGGCGGTGAACGAGCCACCCGGCGAGTTGATGTACATGATGATGTCGCGGTCCGGGTCGGTGCCTTCGAGCGTCAGCAGCTGGGCCATCACGTCGTTGGCCGACGCGTCGTCCACCTGCACGCCCAGGAAGATGATCCGGTCCTCGAAGAGCTTGTTGTACGGGTTGGATTCCTTGACCCCGTACGACGTGCGCTCCACGAACGAGGGAAGCACGTAGCGGTTGTGCACGGCCGCGAACTGGGGCGGCAGGCTCAGATCGGTCATCGTCAGCTCCTCAGCTCAGGGTCCCGGCGCCATCCGGAACCTGAGCGGCCCCGATGATCACCTTGTCGATGAAGCCGTAGTCCATGGCCTCCTGGGCGGTGAACCAGCGGTCCCGGTCCGAGTCCGCCTCGATCTGCGCCTGGCTCTGGCCGGTGTGGTGCGCGACCCGCTCCTGGAACATCCGCTTCGTGTAGAGCATCTGCTCGGCCTGGATCGCGATGTCCGACGCGGTGCCGCCGAGGCCACCGGACGGCTGGTGCATCATGATCCGCGCGTGCGGCAGGGCGTAGCGCTTGCCCTTGGTGCCCGCGCAGAGCAGCAGCTGGCCCATCGAGGCCGCCATGCCCATCGCCACGGTCGACACGTCGTTGTCGATGAACTGCATGGTGTCGTAGATCGCCATGCCGGAGTAGACCGAGCCACCCGGCGAGTTGATCCAGAGGTTGATGTCGCGGTCCGGGTCCTCCGCCGCGAGCAGCAGCAGCTGCGCGCAGATGCGGTTGGCGACCTGGTCGGTCACCTCGCTGCCCAGGAAGATGATCCGCTCCTTGAGCAACCGGTTGTAGACCGAGTCGTCGAGGTTGCCAATGGTGTCGCCACCGCGGGCCTCGATCGCCCGGAGCGGCTTCGCTGGGATGTGCATGTCGGTCATGGCAGCCCTTCAGTCTCCGTACCCGTCCTACCCGACACTAACCGCTCAGCCGGGGGGCGCACTCCCGGTCGCGGCACTGTTCGCTATCAGCGCAGCTGTCCTGGAGACGTACCCCGGAAAGGGTTTCGGCCGCCGCCCACCGCGAAGCGGCGGACGGCGGCCAACCCGGGACGATCAGTGCTGGTGGTCGTGCTCGGCCTCGTTCTGGGCACGCAGCGCCTCGAGGGTGACCTCGTTGCCTGCCGAGTCCTTGATCTTGATCTTCTCCATCACCGAGGCCAGCGCCTTGCCGCGGCGGACGTCACCGAAGACGGCCCCGGCGGCGCCGGAGCGGACCAGCTGGTCGTAGTACTGCTGCGGGGCCATGCCGGCGCGCTGGGCGCGGTGCACGATCTCGTGACCGAACTCGTCGTCGGAGACCTGGACGTCCTCGGCGTCGGCCAGGGTGTCCAGCAGGAGCTGGATCTTGACCCCGTCCGTCGCCGCCTCGGTCAGCTCGGCGTCGATCTGCTCCTCGGTCTTCTCCTCGGCGGCGAGGTACTCCTCCAGGGAGGCCCCGATCCGCTCGAGCTGATCGACCATCGCGGCCTTGCGGCTCTCGACCTCCTCGCGGACGACACCCTCCGGGGCCGGCACCTCGGCGGTGGCGACCATCTGCTTGAGGGCCTTGTCCCGGGCGGCGTAGATCTGCTCGACCTGCTTGCCCTGGGTGACCCGCTGCCGCAGGTCGTTCCGCAGCTCCTCGATGGTGTCGAACTCGCTCGCCATCTGGGCGAAGTCGTCGTCCAGCTCCGGCAGTTCCTTCTCCTTGACCGTGCGCACAGTCACCGCCACCTCGGCATCCCGGCCGGCGAAGTCACCGCCCACGAGCTGGGTGGAGAAGGTGGTGCTGTCGTCGGCGGCGAGGCCGACCACGGCCTCGTCCAGGCCCGGCAGGAGCTGCTTGCTGCCGACCTCGTGCGAGATGTTGCTCGCCGAGCCGCCCGGCACGTCCTCGCCGTCGACGGTGGCGTTCAGGTCGATCTGGACGTAGTCGCCCTCCTGGGCGGCCCGCTCGACCGTCTTCAGGGTGGCGAACCGCTCCCGCAGGCCCTTGACCTGCTCGTCGATCTCGCTGTCGTCGATCTGGATCTCGTCCACGGTCACCTCGATGGTGGCCGGGTCCGGCAGGGAGATCTCCGGACGGACGTCGACCTCGGCGGTGAAGTTCAGCGAGTCACCGTCGTTGAACTCGGTGATCTCGACCTCCGGGCGACCGAGGGTCTTCAGGTCGTGCTCGCGGACCGCGGCGAGGATGTTCTCCGGGATGGCCTCCTGCACCGCCTCGTTGAGGACGGTGCCCCGGCCCACCCGCTGGTCGATCACGGCGGTCGGCACCTTGCCCCGGCGGAAGCCGGGAACCTGCACCTGCGAACCGATCTCCCGGTACGCCTTCCTGAGGCTCGGCTCGAGCTCGACGAACGGCACCTCGATGGCGAGCCGCACGCGCGTCGGGCTCAGAGTCTCGACGGTGCTCTTCACAGGCGTACTCCTTGACGGATCTCAGTTGATTCTGGGCGTGATTGCGCGCATCGAGTGTAGGCGAGCCGGGCCGCTGGTTCGGCAGCGCCCGGGTACCGCGCGGAAAAATCGGCGGTTCCCGGGTGACCCGGCCGCGGACGACAGTCGGGGTGGCGGGATTTGAACCCACGGCCCCTCGCTCCCAAAGCGAGTGCGCTACCAAGCTGCGCCACACCCCGTGGCGACGAGAAGTGTATGCCGTCGGCGCCCACCGGACGTGCCGGGGCCGCGCCAACCCGCCGCTCGCCCCGCCATCCGCTCCCCGCCGGGCTCCCCGCCGGGCGCGGCGACAACTTCCGGGAAAAGTGGTCTCCAGGCATGGTGAGGCCACCCTTTCCTGGAAGTTGTGCGGATCTTGGCGGGGGCGGGGCCGCGCGGGGGACCGTCACGGCGGTATGTGGCTGCGCGCGCGGGGCCGGCGTTGGGTACGCTGTCGACGCGCCTCGTCAACGCGGGGTGCCCGCGGGCGTAGCTCAATGGTAGAGCTTCAGTCTTCCAAACTGACGGTGCGGGTTCGATTCCCGTCGCCCGCTCCGACACGATGGCCCAGGTCAGACAGCTCATCCGACCTGGGCCATATCCATGCCTACCGCTCGGTCGTGTGGGCGTGCCCGCTACGTGCCCGCTACGTGCCCGCTCACGCTCCTGGGCGATGCTGGCGCTCAGCGCGTCAGCGATGGTCCGGTCGCGCTCGGCGACGGCGTGTTGGTAGACCATCGCGGCACGGGTCGAGCCATGCCCCATCCGCGCCATCAGATCCGCCAGGCTGGCGCCCGTGCCAGCGGCGAGGGTGTTGCCGGTGTGCCGCAGGTCATGGAAGTGGAACCCGGGCAAGCCGGCGGCGGCGACCGAGGCGGACCAGCCGGCCGCCTTCTGGAAGTTGGAGCGGCGCAGGGCGGCACCCTTCGAGCCAGTGAAGACCAGGGCGTCCGAGTCGTCGGCGACAAAGTCGCGCACGTGACGCTCAAGATCAGGGCGGATCGCCGCCGGGATGGTGACGGAGCGACGGCCCGCAGCCGACTTGGGCGGGCCGAAGATCATGCGTCCGTCTGACATCTCGACCAGGGTCGCGCGGACCGTGAGGGTCTGACAGCGCGGGTCGAGGTCGCGGCGGCGCAGCGCCGCGAGTTCGCCGTAGCGGAGGCTCGTGAAGGCGGCCAGCAGCACCAGGGCGCGAAACCGCGCGGGTACCCGGCTGGCGATGTCGAGGACCTGGGCGATGGTCGCCACGGGTCGCTCAGGGGTGTGGTGCTCCCCCGCTCCCTTGATACCGCACGGGTTGCGGCGGATCAGCTCGTCGTCGACGGCGGTGGCAAGCACCGCGTGCAGCAGTCGGTACGCCTTGGCGGTCATGGTGGCGGTCGCGCCAGCCGCGACAAGTTCGGCGTACCAGGCCCGGACCCGGCCGGGCGTGAGATCACTGAGCAGGATCGTGCTCAGGGTGGGTTCGATGTACTTGCGGGACAGCCACCGGTAGAGGTCGACCGTCCGTGGCCGCAGGTTGGGCCGGTGGTCGATCCAGGTGGTCACGTACTCCCCCAGCGCGACACGACCCCGGTTCGGGTCGTGCCAGGTGCCCTTGAGGATGTCGGCTTCCACGGCGGCGAGCCACCTGTCAGCGTCAGTCTTGCGGGCGAAGGTGTGTGGTGCGGGTCGGTCGATGCCGTCCGGGCCGGGGTAGCGGGCTTGGTAGCGGCCGGACGGAAGTTTACGGACGCGGCCGAAGCGTCGCTTGCTAGCCACAGACATGTTCTCCCTTCCGGTAATGCAGGATCGGCCGGATGGCGTCAATACGGCCTTGACGGATGTAGTCGGTGAGGTCGTCGGGGTGGAACCGGACGTACTTTCCGACCTTGTAGAACTGGATACGGCGCTCAGCGACGATGCGGCGCACGAAGCGGACTCCGGTGCCGAGGCGCTTGGCGGCTTGCTCGACGGTGAGCATGTCGACGTCGCGGGGTTCGTTCAGGGCGGTTCTCCTCTCGTCGTGGCGGGTTTTCCTTGCGGGTTCAGGCAGCAGTGGTCATCTCCTCTCGTGCAATCTGTTGCCTCTCACGGGCCATGGCGGCGGCGGTGTTGGCAAGCAGCGCGTCACCGCTGGTGCGCCAGCCAGAGCCGGCGTAGGTGAGCAGCCCGACGATGAGCGTGGTGTCGTCGGTTTGGTCGGGGAACTCGTGGCCGGTTTCGGTGCGTCGCCAGATGACCCGGGCGTCGCGTAGGAGTCGAAAGGTGACCGAGTAGCGGCGGCTCTTGGTGAGGAAGTGGCCGCCGAAGCCGAGCATGTGCGCCCAGCGGCGTAGGCGTTGCCAGTCGCGGTGTTGGCCGACTGTCCAGCAGGCGTCGATGAGCCGTTCGGGGTGCGTGCCTTGGTCGTTGGCGTAGAGGTCGATGACTTCGCCGTCGAGGCGGCGGGAGACGTGCCCAGTGGCCTCGGTGCTCTTGGTGGCGTACTTGGCGAGGTAGCTGGCGACCTTGCCGTCAGAGATGTCGCCGTCGGCGTTGACCGGGCGGACGTCGACACCTTTGCCGGGGTCGCCCCAGGTGATGGGCCAGCCTTGCGGCGCCGCTGGGTGGGGGCGGGTGGTGAAGGCGACCGACACGGCGGCGTGATCGACGGCGGCGACCAGGTCGTCAACGCCGAACCCGGCTGGGGGCGGGATTACCGCGTCACGGTCGAGGGGGTCAACGCCGTCGAGGCGGATGATCGCGTGGTAGTGCACGACGCCCCGGCGTTGCATCTCGGCGACCTTGCCGAAGGACAGCTTCACTGGAGCCACCCGCCGGACGGTGCCGGACCCAGTGACCTGCTCCACCCGAGGGATGCCCAGCGAGCGGGCACGCGCCTGTAGATGCCGGTTCAGTGCGATGGTGGTGCGCCGCCACAGCTCGGGCGCGGAGTGGTTCCACACGACCTGCGCCCGGTGGTCGTAGCAGTCCAGGCACAGCGGCACCCCGAGCGCGGGGTCGTCATCGGTGTGGGTGTGGTGGCAGCGCACGTCCACGCCGTGCTGGCACGGCTCGGGATGGCGGCGGGGTCGGCACGGGATCGCCCGAGCATGGCGGTCGGTGCGTTGGGTGTGCACGGGGCCGAACGACGGCGCGGTGAGGGTGACGAACACCGCCGGATGCGCGGACACGCTCTGCGGGATGCCTTTGCCGCCGGCGAGGCCGGCGCGGACGAGCTGGTAGGCGTCGCGCTGGTAGGTGCGGGCGCAGGAGGGGCAGACGGCGTGGCGGCGGTTGCCGCAAGGCTTGTAGATCTCTCCGTCGGGCATGTCCTCGGTGCGGGCGGCGGACAGGAGTTGGCCGGTGGTGCGGTCGATGGTGGCGACTTCACCGGCGAGGCGGATCGGGTGGGAGCAGCCCGCGGCTGGTCGCACGTGCTCCAGCCAGTCGAAGACGCGCGGGTCGGTGGCGCGGTGGAACGCGGATTCGTCGCGGCCGACGACGGAGCCTGGCGAGCCGGGGGTGGGCCGGTGCCCCGGACCAGAGCGGATCTGGTCCGGGACAGCGGTCATCAGGTCAGCGGCCACGGGTGCGGGCCGCCTTCATGGGCAGGTGTTGGATTGGGCCGGTGCCGAACGGGTTCGGGTGGTCGAAGATCCGGCCGAGCAGGGAGGCCACGGGTGCGGGCAGGTCGGCCCGGTGGTGTTCCCACAGGTAGATGTCGCGGATGAGTTGGTAGGTCTTCGGCAGTTCCACGCCGTCACGGGCGGCGAGGATTTTCATGCGGCCGATGAGTTGGACGGGTTCCCAGCCTCGGGCAAGGCGGGGTTGACGCCAGCGGTAGGAAGCCTGGACGGGTGTGGTGGTCACCGCATCACCGCCAGGGCGAGGGCCTGAGCGCCGGGCAGGATGGTGTGGATGCGGTCGTCATGGATGCGCTGGCAGGCTCCGCAGGAGCAGCGCGCATCGCCCGGGTTCGGGCAGGGACATACCACGGGGATGCCGTCGATCTCGACGAGGCCGCCCCAGCACAGGCAGCGGACGGAGGAAGCCGGATCGACGCCGGCTCCGTTGCACTCAGTGCAGACCGCCCACGTCGTACGGGCGAAGTCGGAGATGCACTCCGACGATCGGCAGCCGTGCAGGCCGCACATGATGCAGTAGCCGGCGTAGTTGTGACGCGCCGGCCGGTAGGAGGTGTCCGGTGCGGGGACAGTGGTGGCGTTCGTGGTGAACACGGACAGGCAGGCCAGCAGAGCAGCCTCATCGAGGGCTGCGGGCAGGTTCAGCGCCACATCAGGGGCCAGCACGTCCCGAAGCGTCGCCACAGCAGACAGCAGGCGAGCATCAGACGCAGCCGAGGAGTTGCCCGAAGCGTGTTGGGCAGGGCAAACGGTACGCTGGACAGGCATCGTGTTGGTCCTTTCGAGAGGGAACCGATGCACGGCCTCAGCGAGCTGCAACTCGCTGGGGCCATCTATTTGATTGCCATACAGCACTGGTGCTGTATTCGTGGCCGACTTTACAGCACGGGTGCTGCAAGAGGAAGATTCGAAGCTACTTGCCGTGACGGGGACGTGACGCCGCCCAGCTCATGATCGTCTGCGGCTTCCACGCCGGGGAGCGACCGAACATCCGCTCGGGTGCTGGCGCCTGCTCCCGGGACACGTACGCCGTCCAGGTGCCCCGCGTGATTCCGAGGTATGCGGCGCACTCCGTCGCTGTCCACCAGTCGTCGGGCAGCGAGGATGGATCGGTCGCGGGAGTCATCACCGCTCAGGGTACGGGAGGGGGCAGCACCCGCGCTGTAGCGAATGCTGCCCCGCAGTCCGTATCGGCTGCTCTTGCGGGTGTGCCGACGGCTGGTCCGGGTCGCGCCATGGTTGATCCGGATCATGATCCAGATCTGCAAGCTCAGCAGAGTCGTACCAACGACCATCGCGATCGCCGGCACAAGCAGAGAACCGTTCATGGCGCTGCCCTCCCTCGCTACTGCTCGTCACGGTGGCCTTGCTGGCTCACACTGAGAGAGTGGCGTCATCGACCAGGACCTATCGAGGTCCCGGGCAGGACCTTTGACGGACCAACCCAGGACATCTCAGGGACATTCGTTGAGGGATGACACGCCTGTGCGCGAAGGTCGACGTAGGAGCCCGGAGCGAGGAGGGGAACAGGTGGCAAACACACGCCGCGAACCCCGGACGATGCTGGAGTACCTGATCCAGCAACGCGACCGGACCTACGAGGAGTTGGCCGAAAGGTTCCTCCGGTTGGAGGAACCCGCGACGATCAGCGCTCGGCATCTCGGTCGACTAGCCAGAGGCGAGCGAGGATCGGCCGGCACAACCCCCGCGACGAGACGCGCACTGCAAGCCATGTTCGGCATGTCGCTTGAAGAACTCCTGCGTCCCTGGGCTCCGGAAATTGTCACGGCCAAGCCGGCTATGGACGACGGCTCACTGGTGCTGCCGTCACCCGGCAACGAAAGGAGCTTGATCAGAATGGCAGCCGAACGAGCCCGTCGCTTCACTCTCCTCGCCGCCGAGAGCACGACACCGCGGGTCCAGTCGCGCCAACCGTCGGTGAGGCGAGCCAACTGCTCGACATGGCGGGCTTCCCAGAGATCGAGTGGTCCGGCTTCGCCGGCGGTGAGCTTGGCCCAGCCGTCAAGATCAGGCAGGCGGTCAATCACCGGCGGTATGCCTGTCGGCGCGCGATGGGCCGCTAGGCGCTCGCAGGCGTCAGCGACGGCTCGGATGGTTGCTGTGCTCCAAGGCGGTCCTGCGGCGGTGCCAGGAGCAAACGAGGTGATCAGGGCAACCCAGTCGCCGTCCTGCACCACCCCCAACAGGTCTGGCGCCGGTACGTCGACCGGCAACGCCCGCAGCGCCGCTGCCTCCCACAGGTACAGCTCGTGCGAGGCGGCATTTACCTGCGCGGAAACCGCCTTGGCGAAGACTCGCCGCCCATCACCTAGCGACAAGACGGCCGCAGGACCGGGAGACATCCCACCGCGAACATCGACGCTGGCGACCTCGCCGCTGCCAAGCAGCACCGATACCCGCTGCCGCAGCCGAACCGGTGCCCATGTCCACGGCACACGCACGGGGAACTGAGCCTCGTCCTGGTCCTGCACCGCCAGCCCCCCGCCATGTCGCTCACGTTCGGACCCAAACCCGCCACCTCTGGGTCGTAGCGATCATGTCAAGCATCTGGTGCGACGCTCGCTGTCAGGCATGTCCCGTCACGGGACACAGCCGGCTGCCGGCTGTGTCGGGTCTCAGGAGATGCGTGACAGATCAGTCTCGGGACCTGGGTGACACGTTCGGCTAGACGATCATCATCGGGTGCGTGCTCGACAAACCTCTTATCGCTGCTGGACTTTTCCCCTGGGGTAAGGCCCAGCATCGTCGGTGCCGGTCACCGCCGGCATGAGCCGACCGGGGGTTATGGGTATGGGAGCGCCGACGACGGCGGCTGGAGCTGGCAGCGCCGGTAGCGGAATCGGCGGTGCCGGAGGGGGTGCCAGGGGGCGCAGGCTTGGTGCGTATCTGGTGGACCGGCGCCCGCTGGCGATCCCCGCCTATCGGCGGCTGTGGGTCGCGTCGGTGATCGCCGCGGTGGGTGGTTCGTTCAGCGGGCTGGCCATTCCCACGCAGCTGTTCACGTTGACCGGCTCGTCCGCGACCGTGGGGGTCTCGGCGGCGGTGTCGCTGGTCGCGCTGGTGGTGTCGGCGTTGTGGGGTGGTGCCCTCGCCGATGCTTGGGATCGGCGTCGGCTGCTGCTGGTCGCCGACGGTTGCCTGGCGCTGACGTACGCGGGGCTGTGGGCGCAGGCGGCACTGGATCTGCGGTCGGTACCGGTGCTGATGGCACTGGTCGCCTGCCAGGGCCTCAGTTACGGAGCGATCATGGCGGCGATGGGCGCGGCGGTGCCCCGCGTGGTACCGGCCGACCTGCTGGCCGCCGCGAACGGACTGAGCGCGCTGGTCCGGTACACCGGGTCGATTGTGGGTCCGCTGCTGGCCGGGGTGCTGATCCCGGTGGTGGGGCTGGACGCGTTGTACCTGTTGGACACGCTGGCGCTGCTGGTCGTCGCGTGGTCGGTGTTCCGGCTGGCTCCGCTCCCACCGCAACCACCTGTGCCGCCACCGATGGCGGTACCGCCCACCAGGACGACGCCTTCCTCGGTTGGCGCGAGCGGGGCGCTGCGGCGGCCGATGGTCGGCCAGTTGCTGGACGGTTTCCGCTACCTGTTCTCACGGCGGTTGCTGGTGGCGCTGATCGGGGTGGACCTCGCCGCGATGGTGTTCGGGGCACCGTGGGCGCTCTACCCGGAGCTGGCCCAGCGTGAATTCGGCGGTGCGGCCGGGGGCGGTTTCCAGCTTGGTGTGCTCTACGCCAGCTACCCGGCAGGCGTGTTCGCGGTTGGGCTGGTGTCCGGCGTGTTTACCCGTGCACGGCGGCACGGTGTGCTGATGGCGTCCGCCGCCGCCGTCTGGGGGGTGACGGTCGTACTGCTGGGGTTGGCACCCCAGCTGTGGCTCGCCGCCGCCGCGCTGTTGACCGGTGGGGGCGCGAACTTCGTGCTCAGCACGTTCCGTCGCGCCATCAGCCAGGCGAATACCGACGACGCGCTGCGCGGCCGGATCGAGGGCTCAATGATCGTCGTCACGATGGGCGGTCCACAGATTGCCAACCTCTTGCACGGCGTAACGGGCGCGGCCTGGGGACCACGCTGGGCAACCTCAGTCGGTGGGGTGCTGACCATCCTCGCCGTCGCAGGCATCATCCGGGCCATGCCGCAGCTGTGGCAGTACGACGCCTCGCAGCGGGCCGAGCAGCGGACCCACTAACCCTGCTTCACCCACTCGGCGCAGTGTCACGCAGGTCCTGATACCGATCTGTCACGCAGGTCCCGAGACCGGACAGCCGGCTGCCGGCTAGGTGGTGAGGACTTTCTGTACGTCTTCAAGGCGGCCCTTGACGGGCCGCACGCGCCGCCGCCTGGGCGCGCGCCGGCCGCGCCGCTGTCGCTCTGCGGCCGTCACGCCTGATGCCCGGCGGCTGGCGCGGACAGCGGAAAGCCCAGGGGCCGCCGCACGACGACAGACCGTCGACCGGGGAGTTGGTGGGCCGGCAGCCGGCCGGGCTGCGCGGCCAAGAGCCCGCGCGGCGCAGGGGAGGGCACGCCGGCCGCGTCGGCGAGCTGGGGGCGGTCGCGGGGTTGCGGTTACTGCGCCTCCGGCGGGGGCGCTCCGGCTCCAGGATGGCCGGGGCTCCGCCGGCGGGTCACGGTCCGTCGGTGGTTGCGGTAGGCCATCCCGCCTGCCATCGACCCGGGCAAGCCGAGCAGACCACCGCCCGACCCGCCAGCGTCCGAACCTGCGTCAAGGCCGTCTTGACGTGGCGGACCGGGCGGCGGCCCGCTCCCCAGCAGGGCGGGTCGATGGCAGACGGGATGGCATCCACGCGCGTGGGCCTTTCCGACACGGGTGGCGCGTGGAGGAGACAGTTGCCGCCTTGTGGCAACCTGACGTCCGCTGGAAATGGCGGGACCAGAGGTAGGGGTACCAGGGTGTACGACTTCAGGAACCAGTATCGACCCCCGACACGAGTCTGGGTCGCGGCCGCACTACTGGGAGTCGTGACAACCCTTGCCGGACTCGTCATGTCCAGCTTCCTGGCCCGGATGGTCGAGGACAGAATCTCGACAGGAGAGGCGGTCGTGGGACAGGTCACCTCGGTACAGGTGATCCCCCTCGGCAAGTACGATCCGCCGGTACGCCTCGAGGTGCGTTACGCGTACCTCGGGGCGTACCGCGAGGCGGAACTCTTCAACGACTTCTCGAGCGACCGTTACGGCGTGGGGCAAGAGGTTGAGCTGTTCGTCGATCCGGATGACCCGACGAAGCTCGCCACCCGGGACGGACTCGCGAGCAACGGGTTCCTGGTCATCGCCCCGGGCTGGATGATCATCCTCGGACTCTTCGCCACCGTCGCCAGTCCGATCGCCGCCTGGCGATGGTGGCGTCGGTACTGGGGGTTCACACCCAGGCCAGTGCCCGGGCTGGCCGTCGACGTGATCCTCGGGGAAGACCATCTGATGACAACCTGGGGGAGGTCGGCCAAGAACGCGGCCGAGGAGATTCGGCGAGCGGGCAGCACCGTCCAGTCCCCGCTCAGGCTTTGGATGGTCTTCCTGGCCGAGGGCGAGGGGGTCCGGCCCGGCTTTGTCGGCATCCGTCGCGCCGCCTTCTTCACCCGGCAACGCCGGCTCGTACTGGAAGCGGTCCTCCCGCAGGAACTGGATGTCCGGGCCGTTCGTCAGCGCATGCTGGAGCTGCTGAACCAGGGCATAGCTGAAGCGGAAGACCTCGCGCGGAGCCGTCAGCTCGCTACCCAGCTGCACGCGCTCCGGACAGTTCAGGAGTCACTGTCGGTGGGAGGTTCACCCGGCTCGTCGGGTGGCTCGCCGCAGGGGTGACACCGCACTCGTTGCCGCAACCCCCAGCCGCCCCTACCCCGGACCTCCGAACTTTGGTCATGCCAGCTTTGTAGGGCAGAGGGTGTCTCGGGCGGGCGTCTGCTGAGCGGGTGTCCAAAGATCATCGGGCACAGATCCGGCACAACCGAGGGCGGAAAGACATGCGAGACGTCGAGAGACGCCGAGGATCCCAGGCCCAGGTCAGTGGTCGCTTGGTCCAATTTCGGCCGATCCCCGGCCACTTCGCGGCTTAGGGGTTCAAGCCTCAGCCCCACGTGGGCCCGTGCCCGATCCGTGCCCGATTCAGCGGTCAACACCGGCCAGCGGAGGTCCATCGCAGAGCTTGGCCATGGTGCCCGTGATTCCATGACCAGCGAGCACCACGGCTGTGTGCCGCGATCCAACCCGATTCCCAAGCTGACAGTGCCTCCATGCGAGGATGGCGACCGTGGCTGATTACGACTGGTCCGGCGTCGCCGACCGGGCCGACCGAGCCCGCCGCTCGTGGCCCCAAACGATTGCCGCGCTGCCGGTCGGTCTGGACATCAGTGGCCGGGTCCTGGCGCGGATGCGCTTCGGAGTCTTCGTCGAGATCGAGGGTCAACCGGATGCCGTTGGCCTCCTGGAGGTCACTCAGCTCCCAGCCGGAAGAGAGCTGCCCGCCGTCGGCGAAGTCATCGATGGTGTCGTGTCGGACCACGTAACTCACAACCATCAGGTGCGACTTCGGCCGCGACCGACTGAGTGACCAACTGGGTGACGACTGGTACGGATCGACCGGGGACGCGCCCGGACGCCGACGGACCGTTCCTGCACGTCGGAAGGTCTTTCCGTGCAGCTCACCCGCCCATGATCGTTCCTTGACACGGAAGCGGTCGCGTGCCCGACGCGTGCCCGTCCGGTCGGTCAACAGGGGTCAACAACGGACGCGCCGACCGGATAGCGGACCACAGCAAGTAACGAGTACCCGTGGTCAGCCGCCCTACCGGGAGTACCGAAGGCCCAGATCAAGGCACCTTCCAAACTGACGGTGCGGGTTCGATTCCCGTCGCCCGCTCCACACACCTCCGGCCCAGGTCAGAGGCGCCATCCCCTGATCCTGGGCCGGTCGGCCACTCCCCCGCTTCGATCTTGCGGGCCATCCGTGGGCCACTAGGGGCCTGTTTCGAAGTCCGCTGTGTGACGGTGTGTCGTGATCTCTAAGTAGTGAGGTCTCCGGTAAAGGGTTCATCGACCAAGAAGAACCTCAGACCCGGAGACCTCGTGGCCACCCACCCTCCACCCGGGCGCGGCCCTCGTTGCCGACGAGGGCCGTCAGAGTGGGTCGAGGCGGCGCTTGAGCAGGCAGAACTCGTTGCCTTCTGGATCGGCGAGGACGTGCCAGGACGCCTCCGCGGGCTGACCGATGTCGACGAGTTCGGCCCCGACGGCCAGGAGGCGTTCGAGCTCGGCGTCCTGATCGCGGTCGGTGGCGTTGACGTCGATGTGCAGCCGGGCATGCCCGTTCTTCGGCTCGTCGTTGCGGATGAGGAAGATCGTCGGCTGCGGGCCGCCGAACCCTTCGCGCGGACCTATCTCGATGCAGCCCTCCTCCTCGCGATCGAGCACTATGAAGTCCAGGACCTCGCACCAGAACCGCGCCAGCACCTCGGGGTCGCGGCACTTGAGCACGAGCTCACTGATACGGCATGCCATTGACGAAACCTACTCTCAGCGTGGGAACTGCCGGGGTGGCCGCACGCGGATCTCATGGGCTCCCTGCAGTGAGAACACCCGCGCGACCGTACCGGGCGAGGCGAGCAGAGGCGAGGTGATTTCAGGCCCTCGCCTGGCCGGGCTGCCAGGCGAGGGCCGTAGGTCGCGCAGTAGGGCAGCTGACTTTGAGACACGCCCTTAGCTGCCCTTGCCGGTCTTCCGCCGAGCCTGCCGGGCGATCCGCCGGTCCATGGCCGAGGCGATTTCGCGGCCCCGCTCGCTGGTCGCGTGCTGGTAGATCAATGCGGCCCGCATGCTCGCGTAGCCCAGCCGCTGCATCAGCTCCCGAGTGCTCGCCCCAGAGGCGGCGGCGAGGGTGTTTCCGGTGTGCCGCAGGTCATGGAAGTGGAAGTCGGGCAGCCCCAGCGCTGCGACCGTCCGCGTCCACTTGACCGCCCGGCCGAAGTTGCCGGACCGCAGCAGCGCGCCCTTGTCGCCGGTGAAGACCAGGGCGTCAGCATCGGCGGCGGTGAACTCGGCCAGATGCGCCCGCAGCGCCTCCACGGCAGCGGCCGGCACGACGACGACCCGGGCCCCGGCAGCCGACTTGGGCGGCCCGAATTCCAGGTGACTCCGCAGCGCGGCGAGCTTGCGCGTGACCCGGACCGTCCCAGAGTCGAGGTCAAGGCGGCCCGCAAAGCGGGCCGCGCCGGCCCGGCCCCGGCCTGGGGGCGGCCTCCGGCCGGCCTCGGCCCGGGCCGCCGGCCCCGGTGTCGGGCGCCGAGGGCGCTGGAG
>NZ_JAPFQV010000094.1:0-19665 GCF_033804685.1 Micromonospora sp. RTP1Z1 | reverse complement strand
CCGTACGGGGCCATGGTGTAGCGCCCTACCGGGCGCACCACATTGGCCCCGTCCGGGGAAGCTGGACGGTCTGGCGACTGCCCGACGAGGAGATCTGCTTATCCGCCAAGACCACTCGCTCACACTTCAACGCCACCAGCGCGGTTCCCGGATGGGGCGAAGGGTGATCCGGTGGTTTTGGGCGAACCAGCGGGCTAGCTGCGTCTCGATGACCAGGTGTTCGCTGGCGGCGTGTGAGACGCCGATCAGGGTCATGCCGGTGTTGGCTGCGAAGGCTTGCACGGCGGCGAACTTGCGGCGTCCGTAGTCGCCCTCTATGCGTACGTGCAGCTCACCGGTCAGGTACGCCTGGGCGCCCATGCGTTCGGCCAATGCCATCTGCTCGACGTGATCCCCGATGCCGCCGACTACCGCGATACGGGTCACCGCGTCGTGGACTGCTCCCTCGACCTCGACGGTGTCCACCGCAAAGATCTCCCGGGCGCGGCGTACGAGAGCGTTGCTGCTGATCGTCGGAATGTCGGCCACGAGCCCCGCGTGGCCATCGCCATACGGCCAGAACTGGTTGACGACGGTGCCGCTCAGCGCTTCGACGATGGCAGCGGCGGTGCCGACCCGCAGGGAGGTGTCCATCGGGGCGTGGCAGGCGTACATCGACAGTTCGCGCTCGGTGATGGCCTTCAGTTGGGTCGCGTCGATCGGCACGAAGCCCTCTGCCCAGGTGTCGTCTTCGGGTGAGCCGTTGCGCACGTCGATCGGGTGGTGGGTGACCAGAAGGTCGCCGCGCTCGGCCACGGCCAGCCAAGCGTCGACGACTTCGGCCGATGGGAAGCAGGCACCGTACACGGTGCGAACGGTCGGGTGGCCGCGGCGCATGAGCCCGTTGAACCGTTGGGCGAAATGCGGCTCGACGAACGCCCGCCAGTCGGTGCCGACCTTGTCGTAGACCCGGGGTAGGTGCCGGCTCATCGCGGTGTCGGGTGCGGACGCGTCGAGGGCGAACAGCTCATCCAGGGCGGCGACGATCCGATCGAGATCCACAACCATCCCCGCACCCTACGACGTCACCGGGCCGGAGTTCACCTGCAATCCGGTAGGCGTCGGACCACACCGATGTCGGTGTACGCAATCGGTCCGGTGGCCGCGATGGGCCATCCACGGGCCAGTAACCGTGGCGCACAGCGGTCATGAGCGGGCACGAGCGGCATTCGGCTCTGCCGCCGACCGCAGGCGTTTCGGGCACCACGGCCCGTTGAGCACGCTCTTCCAAACTGACGGTGCGGGTTCGATTCCCGTCGCCCGCTCCACCCACGAAGGCCCAGGTAGACCGCATGATCGCGGCACCTGGGCCTCTTCGCTTCTCCCCCATGTTGGATCTTGCGTGCCATCCGCGTGCCATTCACCGTCGCCGTCGGCCCTCGCCGGCGATCCGGCGGTCCATCGCGCCAGCGATCTCGCGATCGCGCTCGCTGGTGGCGTGCTGGTAGATCAGGGCGGCGCGCATGGTGGCGTGTCCCATGCGGTGCATGAGCTCCCGCGTGCTGGCCCCCGCCGACGCGGCGAGCGTGTTTCCGGTGTGACGCAGGTCGTGGAAATGGAAGCCAGCCAGGCCCACCGAGGCGACAGTCTTGGTCCAGCTGACCGCCCGCCCGAAGTTGCCGGAACGCAGCGGCGCACCCTTCGCCCCGGTGAAGATGAGCTGTGCAGGGCGGAACACCCTCATGCGAGATCCGGATGTGCGGTTGCGGAGGCTGGGTTGTCTACAGCTCGGACGTGGACAACCCAGGTGAGCGCCAGTCTCGCCGCACCTCGAGACCGTCGGTGTCTCGCTCCAATGCGGCAAGCACGTCGACGGCGTCGAATGCCTCTCCCGGTGCGACGGCGCCGGGGCCGCGGTGACGCCCGTCGAGGAGTCGAACGGCGCCCTCGACGACGATGGGTGCGGTGACGGCATAGATGTCACGGCCTGCGGCGCTGATGCGTCGGGTGCCCGAGGAATGGCGTACGACGACGTCCACGACGAACTGCTGGGTCGAGCGTCCGCGCTCGTCGGCCGCGGAGGGTGGTGGCGTCGCGGAGTCGCGGAGGTCGTGGAGCGGGGCGGTGTTCAGGTAGGACCGGAGCTCGCCGACGTCGAGATGCCGGTCGATCGTGATGACCTCGGAGAACGGCACCTGCACGACGGGCTGGTCACCGAGCGGCTCCGGGTAGGACCACGTGCCGGTCGGCGCAGGGCTGGCCAGCGGGGTCACTACGCCGCTGCGGATCACCTGGCGGACCGCCGTGTTGCGCGCGCCGGTGGCCCGAGTGCCCTCGGTCGGCCACCAGCGGTCAAGCCCGATCGCGACCTCGACCTCGTCTGCCCGGGATTCCCCGTCGAGTGCAGCGGTGACGAGCAGGTCGGCCAGGCCGCCGTAGAAGGCCATGGCCGGAACGACGGCGACGCCGGCGTCACGAGCCGAGGCGTCGAGCTCGCGGTAGAGCTGCTGCACAACCGGTTGCTCGGCCGTCACGTCGAGGTAGTGGGCGCCGGCCTCGACAGCGCCTCGTGCGAGCGGGACCGCGGTGTCGAGGAACGGCCCGGCGCAGTTGATGACCGCGCCGACGCCGGCGACCGCCTGCCGTAGCAGGGCGGAGTCGTCGAGGCCGGCCACGCGGCGGTCGAGAGCGGCATGCCGCGGCGCGACGGCAGCCAGCCGCTCAGCGCTGCGCCCAGCCAGCACCGGCGTCAGCCCGCGCCGTAGCAGCTCGTCGACAACGAAGCGCCCAGTGTGACCGGTGGCGCCGTAGACCATGACTCGTTCAGATGCGTTCACGCATACCATCGTCAGGTGCGGGGCCGCACGCAGACGAGTGTCGGAAACGACGCCGTGCGTATAGTTTCGGACATGCCCCGGGTTGCCCTCGCCATGCACGGCTCAGCGATGCTCTACGAGGTCGCGATCGCCTCGGAGGTCTTCGGCGTCGACCGCTCGGACCTCTCCCCTAGCGGCGAATGGTACGACCTCGTCGTCTGCACCGCAGACGGGGTCGCGCACCCCTGGCTGCCGAACCTGCCCACCGCGTCGTACGCCGAGATAACTCGAGTCGACTCCGTCGTCGTGCCGTCCACCGACAGGCTCGACGCGGAGCCGGACCCGGAGCTCCTTGAGGCACTGCGCGTGGCACAAGGGCGCGGCGTGCGGGTCGCGTCGCTGTGCACCGGCGCGTTTGTGCTGGCGGCCGCCGGGCTCCTCGACGGTCGCGTCGCGACCACTCACTGGATGCACGCTGACGAACTGGCCCGCCGATACCCCCGGGTCGATGTCCGAGCCGACCTGCTCTATGTCGACGAGGGCGACCTCCTCACCTCGGCGGGCAAGACGGCGGCCCTCGACCTCTGCCTCCACCTCGTACGCCGTGACCTCGGTGCCACTGCGGCCAACGGGATCGCGCGGCGGCTGGTCGTGCCCACCCACCGCAGCGGTGGGCAGGCGCAGTTCATCACCCCGCCCGCCGAGCCGCGCAACCCCGACGGACTCGCACCCACGCTCGAGTGGGCACGGGCCCGCCTCGACAAGCCGCTCGCGGTGGGCGACCTCGCCGGGCACGCCAGCCTCAGCAACCGACAGCTCGCACGCCGGATGCACGCCGAGTTCCAGGCCCGGCCGCTCGACTGGCTGCACCAGCAGCGCATCGCTCGGGCCCAGGAGCTCCTCGAACGCACCGACGCCTCCGTCGAACAGATCGCCGCCAGCTGCGGCATGGGCACCGCCGCCACCCTTCGTCGGCACTTCCACCGCAGCGTCGGCGTGTCCCCCACGGCGTACCGGGCGACGTTCCGGCTCGCGTGACCCTGACTGCGATCTCATAGCGCGCCAGCCGCAGACGCCGCTCGCTGAGATCGGCGTGTAACCAGCCGGCGTGGGCGGATCTGCCGCTGGTCGTGGCTCGACATCTGGCGCAGCCCGGGCGTGATGGGTGGCCACTGCCGAATTCTTCTCTTTGGAATCAAGGCGGCCCGCAGCCGGGCCGCGCCGGCCCGGCCCCGGCCTGCTGGCGACCTCCGGCCGGCATCGGCCGGGCCGGCCGGCCACACCAGGAACGGCAGCAGATGTTGAGCTAGTCGGGAGCCTGTTCGGAACCGATGTTCCACGCGTCGGACGCAACGTCGATTGGTTCGTCGACCCAGGGCTGCACGATGGACGCTATCTCCGCCGTCACCGGCCACTCGTACATGATCCAGCCCTCTTCGGTCATGTTGACATGAGCCCGGAGCGGCACGACAACTTCTGGTGGCAGGGCCCATGACCGTTCGAGGAAGCCGTCCGCGTTGAACTTCTCGACCACGTTCACGGCGTTCATCGCAAGACCATAGCTGGAGCTCCGCCCCAGACCCCGGCCGTCCTCAGAGATGCCGCCGCGGATCCCCTCGCCGGGCACCACGCACAGGCTGGCGGTTCCGCAGGGTGAGTCTTCTGCATGCTTGCTGCAGTCCGCACTGCCCGCGACTAGCTAGCTTGCTGGCAGTGGGTCGAGCCGCCACCGCAGTTCCCTCGCGGCCAGGTACACGTGGGAGTACTGCGCCATGTCAGCAGGTGTCCGAATATCACCTGTGGGATCGAGGTCCAGGTGCAAGAGGCCAGCGTCGTCCCGCACCACCTGGGGCTGATCGAGCATCACCCAGGAAAAGGTGTTGATGTCAACAATCTTGCGGTGCACCAAGCCCTTTAGCTCGATCGTGAGCTGTACCCATCCGGGCTCGGACGCGTGCCAGACGTCGACGACCACGGAAGCAGATTGCGCGGCATCGGGTCCGTACGTTGACCTCAGCGTCAGCTCCCGGATGCATCCGTCGCCGCAGTCCACGACCGTGAGAAGGGCGGGAATAGGTTCCGGCGTCAGCTCACGCCAACCCTGCCCCGACACGTCCGAAGCTTACCCATATTTGCAAGGCAGAGGGCGGCCGGCCCGTAGCCGCCTCCTGACCGTCAACGGTCCGCACTCAGTCCGCAGGAGGTCGACGGACGGCGGGGGAGCGGTGAGAGATGTCGAGAGGTGTTTCCGCTGCTAGACGCCCAGGTGTCCAGGCCGGCGGGGCGGGCAACTTGATCTCATAATTCCTCGGTCGCCGTGCCATCCACGTGCCAGTAGCCCGTACCTCGGACAGTCGCCAGGGGGCACGAACGGTCACGCACATCGTTCCTTGACCTGGCCCACCAGGGCCTTATCGGCCGTGATCTTCGTCCTTCCAAACTGACGGTGCGGGTTCGATTCCCGTCGCCCGCTCCACCAGCCTCCGGCCCAGGTCAGAGGCTGTATCCCCCAATCCTGGTCCGGTCGACCACTCCCCCGCTTCGATCTTGCGGGCCATCCGTGAGCCACTAGCTGCTCTGGCCGCCCTTGCGCCGGGCCTGCCGGGCGATCCGCCGATCCATGGCCGAGGCGATCTCGCGGTCCCGCTCGCTTGTCGCGTGCTGGTAGATCAACGCCGCCCGCATGCTCGCGTGCCCCATTCGCTGCATCAGCTCGCGAGTGCTCGCGCCAGAGGCTGCGGCGAGGGTGTTGCCGGTGTGCCGCAGGACATGGGAGTGAAAGCCGGGCAGCCCCAGCGCTGCGACAGTCCGCGTCCACTTGACCGCCCTGCCGAAGTTGCCGGACTGCAGCAGCGCGCCCTTGTCGCCGGTGAAGACCAGGGCGTCAGCATCGGCCGCGGTGAACTCGGCCAGATGCGCCCGATGCCGCCCGCGGTTCACCTCGCCGGGCACCACAAGGGCTACCAGCCTCCCCGGACGCAAGGTCGTTCGTCCGGTAGGGCGCTCCACCTTGTCCCCGTCCGGTGAGGCTGAACGGTCTACGACTGCCCGACGAGGAGATCCGCTTCAGCGCTTGGCCTTGTTCTGTTACGCCTCAGCCCGCCGTGGCTATCCGCGGGGGCACATGCCCAGGGCATCGCGCTCCCAGTCGCTTCCTGCGAGAGCGACGGGGTAGGTGACCTCTCTGACACGCTTGTCATCGGTCTCAACCGAAAGCCGTAGCGACAATGGCTCTGGCTGGAAGGCGATCGAGCACTCGAACCGCAGCTCGACCAGGACCTGACCGGTGCCGCCAGGGGGTAACAGCCGGAGTTGCCCCGTGTTGCGTACCACGACGCCCGGCCTCTCTGCTTGAACCGCGCGAACCGTGATCGGCGCGGGGCCGGCGTTGATCAACATCAACTGCCCGGGCAGTTGGACCGATCCCTCGGAGAACGAGCCTCCCAAGTTGGCCGATTGAGGTAAGGCCACGAGTGCGACCACGGCGTTCCGCTCCCGCTGATCACGCGAGTCTCGCAGCTGGCTGACGCCGAAACCGCCAAGCACAACGCCGACCACGAACGCAGCGACGAGCCGCAGGGTCATCTTCCGTCTGGCCATGAGGCGGTCATGGGTGGTGGTACCCGACTTCGCCGGCTGGTGATTCTGCTCGTCCAGGTCGATCACTGCATGCTCCGCGACACGCGCGTCAGCCTAGGGTCTCTTTGACCGACGCGTCGCCCGGCCGTACAGCATCCGTACAGCCGAGGCCATCCGCAGACGCCGACCAAGCCCGACGACAACAGACAGGCTGACGAGGCGCGCGGAGGCAGGACCAGCAACACGGCCGGTTGAGCGCGCTCTTCCAAACTGACGGTGCGGGTTCGATTCCCGTCGCCCGCTCCACACCCCTCCTGCCCAATTCAGAGGCGGTGCACCGCTTCGCCGCCGACAGACCCGACGCCCGCGCGGGCGGATCAGTCGGCGGGGGCGCCGAGGCCGCGGAAGACGGCCAGGGTGGCCGGGTCGTCGATCGTCGCCGGGACCGGCTCGTCCCGCCCCTCGACCAGGCCGCGCATCGTCCGGCGGAGGATCTTGCCGGACCGGGTCTTCGGCAGCGCCGGCACCACGGTGACCCGGCGGAACGCGGCCACCGGGCCGATCCGCTGCCGGACCCGAGCGACCAGCTCACCGGCGAGGGCGTCCGGGTCCACCTGGGCGCCGGCCTTGAGCACCACGTACCCGCTGGGGACCTGGCCCTTGAGGGCATCCGCGACCCCGATCACCGCGCACTCGGCGACCGCCGGGTGGCCGGCCAGCACCTCCTCCATCGCCCCGGTGGAGAGCCGGTGCCCGGCCACGTTGATCACGTCGTCGGTACGGCCCATCACGTAGAGGTAGCCGTCGGCGTCGAACCGGCCGCCGTCACCGGTCAGGTAGTGGCCGGGGAAGGTGGACAGGTAGGAGCGGACGTACCGCTCGTCGTCGCCCCACAGGGTGGGCAGGCAGCCGGGCGGCAGGGGCAGCCGGATCACGATCGAGCCGTCGGTGCCGGCGGGGACCTCCCGCCCGCCGCCGTCGACCACCCGGATGTCGTACCCGGGCACCGGCACCGACGGGGAGCCGGACTTGATCGGCAGCGGCTCCATGCCCAGCGGGTTCGCCGCCACCGGCCAGCCCGTCTCGGTCTGCCACCAGTTGTCCACCACCGGCACGCCCAGCCGCTCCCCCGCCCAGGCCCAGGTGTCCGGGTCGAGGCGCTCACCGGCCAGGAAGAGGGTCCGGAGACTGCTCAGGTCGTACCCGGAGATCAACGCGCCGTCCGGGTCCTGCCGGCGGATGGCCCGGATCGCGGTCGGCGCGGTGAACAACGCGTCCACCCGGTGCTCGGCGACCACCCGCCAGAACGCGCCCGCGTCGGGGGTGCCGACCGGCTTGCCCTCATACAGCACGGTGGTCGCGCCGGTGAGCAGCGGCGCGTACACGATGTAGGAGTGGCCGACCACCCAGCCCACGTCGGAGGCGGCCCAGAAGACCTGGCCCGGTTCGATGCCGTAGACGTTCCGCATCGACCAGCGCAGCGCGACCGCGTGCCCGCCGTTGTCCCGCACCACACCCTTGGGCCGGCCGGTCGTGCCGGAGGTGTAGAGGATGTAGAGCGGGTCGGTGGCGGCGACCGGGACGCAGTCGACCGGTTCCGCGTCCGACATCACCTCCTCCCAGGTCAGGTCCCGGCCGGGAAGGAGCGGCGCGGGACGCTGCGGCCGCTGCACGATCACGCAGTGCGCGGGGCCGTGCGCCGCCTCCGCCAGCGCGGCGGTGAGGATCGGGTGGTAGTCGACGACCCCGTCCCCCTCGATGCCGCAGGAGGTGGCCACCACCACCGCCGGCCGGGCATCGTCGATCCGGACGGCCAGCTCGTGGGCGGCGAAACCGCCGAAGACCACCGAGTGCACCGCGCCGATCCGGGCGCAGGCCAGCATCGCGATCACCGCCTCCGGCACCATGGCGAGGTAGAGCAGCACCCGGTCGCCTCGGCCGACGCCGAGCCGGCGCAGCGCCCCGGCGAACCGGGCGGTTTCCGCCAGCAGCTCCGCGTAGCTCCAGGTGCGTACGGTGCCGGTCACCGGGCTGTCGTGGATCAGCGCGGGCTGGTCGCCGCGACCGGCCGCCACGTGCCGGTCGAGGGCGTTGTGGCAGGTGTTCAGCACCCCGTCGGGGAACCAGCGGTACAGCGGCGCCGCACTGTCGTCGAGGATCCGCTCCGGCGCCCGGAACCAGTCGATGTCCGCCGCCGCGTCCCGCCAGAAGCCGGTCGGGTCGGCGATGCTCCGCTCGTACGCTGATCGATACGCGCCCATGGACTCATGCTGGTCCGCGGAGGCCGGGCGGCACGACGGCCGGCCGGGGTCGGTGCGCCGGACGCACCGCCCGGATCGCCGAACGGCCGGCCGGCCCGACCTTGAGCGGCGGCTCAGCCGGTCAGGTCTGCGGATGAACCGCGCCCCGCCGGGTAAGCAGCCGCCGTCCTGGTGGAGTGACGACCGGCGTCGCGGCGACCCGCGACCGGACGCGCGGGCGGGCGGCGTGACGCCGACCCGCCCGCGGGTACCGCAATCAGTTGCCGGTGACCCAGTTCCAGGCCGTCACGACCCACTCGGTCTGCTGCAGGTAGGCGACGCCCACGCCGGCCAGGAAGAGCGCCGTCACCAGGTGCGCGCCGCGAGCGCTGCGCCGCACCCGGCCCAGCTGCCGCTCCCAGATCAGCCGGCCGAGCAGGCGGGAGAGCGCGAAGAGACCGACCGCGGTGAACAGGCTCAGCACGAAGGTCAGCAGCGGGGCCGCCAGGTCGCCCCGGCCGGAGATCGCCCAGATGCCCCAGCAGACGAAGGCGAATAGGCCGGCGGCCGCGCTCCACTCGCCACCCCGGCGCAGCTGGGCCAGGTGCCAGCCCATCGGCCGGCGCGGGGCAGGGCCGCCGGACCAGTCGGCCGGGTCGACGGCGGGGAACTGGTCGGTGCGCGGGGTACGCCGCTGCCCCACCGCGGCCACCCCCCGCCGGAACGCGTCCCGTTGCGCTGGCACCCCGACACCGGGCTGCGGCGGCACCTCCACGGTGCGCTCCGCCCACGGCTGGGTCTGGTCCGCCATCTCATGTCCTCCCCCTGACCGACGCCGGCCACGGTTCCGAGGGTAGCGAGCCGGCAAATCGGTCGCCGACCCCGACGGTGATGGGTTACACACATCCGATGAGCGACATGGTGGTGCCCCGCGCCGAGGACTTCGACGAGATCGCCGGGCTGCTGGCCCTGGCCTTCCACGGCGGTATCGACCCAGAGCTGCGGGAAGTCGAGCGGGGGATCTTCGAGCCGGAGCGCGCGCTGCTGGTCCGCGACGGCGCCATGGCGGTCGCGCACGCCGCGGCCTTCACCCGGGAACTGGGCGTGCCCGGCGCCAGCGTGCCGGCGGCGCATGTGACGATGGTCTCGGTCGCCTCGACCCACCGCCGCCGGGGCCTGCTCACCGGTCTGATGCGCCGCCAGCTGCGGGAGATCCGCGACGCCGGCCGGGAGCCGATCGCGGTGCTCTGGGCCAGCGAGGGCCGGATCTACCCCCGGTTCGGCTACGGTCTGGCCGCGCAGCGGCTCACCATCAGCTGCGACACCACCGAACTGCGCCTGCCGGAGCCGGCGTCCGTCGCAGGCACGCTACGCCTGGACCAGCCGGCCGCGCGGCAGGCCGAGCTGGCCCGGCTGTACGAACGGGTGCGCGCCGACCGCCCCGGCTGGTCGGCCCGGGACGAACGCTGGTGGCGGTACGTGGTGGCCGACGTGAAGAGCCTGCGGGAGGGGGCCACCGAGCGTCGGGTGCTGCTGCACGAGGGGCCGGCGGGGCTCGACGGGTACGCGCTGTTCCGGACGAAGGACGAGTGGGACCGCACCGGCCCGCGCGGCGAGGTCCGGGTCGACGAGGTGGTCGCGGAGAACCCCGACGCTTACCTGGCGCTGTGGCGGCTGCTGCTCTCGATCGACCTGACCCGGCGGCTGTCGTTCCGTACCGCCGCCGTGGACGAGCCGCTGCTGTGGCTGCTGAACGAGCCGCGGCAGCTCGACGCCCACCTCTCCGACGCGCTCTGGGTGCGGGTGGTCGACGTGCCCGCCGCGCTGGCCGCCCGCCGGTACGCGACCGACCTCGACGTGGTGATCGAGGTGACCGACGAGCTGCTGCCGGAGAACGCCGGCCGGTGGCGCCTGGTCGGCGGCCCGTCCGTGGCGACCTGCACGGCCACCGGCGAGCCGGCCCAGCTCGGCTGCGACGTACGCGCCCTCGGCGAGCTCTACCTGGGCGGCGCCGGGCTCGGCGCGCTCGCCGCCGCCGGCCGGGTCCGGGAACTCGTGCCGGGGACGCTCGCCGCGGCCGGCCCGGCCTTCGGCTGGCACCGTGCCCCGGCCCCGATGGAGATGTTCTGACCGGCATGGCGGGCCGCCGAGGCGGTACGGTCGACCGATGGGTGATGCGGAGCGACGGCGCCGCCGGCTGCGGCACCACGGCGAGGTCGAGAGCGGATCGCCGGCCCCGGACGGGCCGAGCGTGACGACGGCGCCGGTGCACGACGAGGCGGCCCGCTCGCGGCGCGCCGGCCTGCCCGCCGACGAGGGTGAGCGGGGGCTGCGCGGCCTGGTCGGCTCCGGGTCGTCGCAGGTCGGGGTGACCGCCGCGCTGCGGGCGCGGGACGCGGCCAGGCCCACCGACGCGGACCTGGCCGAGGCCGAGGCCCGCGTGGTGATCGTCCGGCGCAACTGGGTCCCCCGCGAGGACCTACCCCGCTCTGGCCGCTGACCCGGTGCCGGGTCAGGCCGGCAGGTCGGGAAGCTGGCGGGTCTGCTCGTAGGAGGCGACCTGAGCGATCCGCCGGGAGTGCCGGGGGTTGCCGGAGAACGGCGTGGTCAGGAACGCCTCGACCAGGGCGGTCGCCTCGTCCAGGGTGTGCTGCCGGGCGCCGACCGCGACGATGTTGGCGTCGTTGTGTTCCCGGGCGAGTTGCGCCGTGTCGATGTTCCAGGCGAGCGCCGCGCGGACGCCGGCGACCTTGTTCGCGGCGATCTGCTCGCCGTTGCCGGAGCCGCCGATGACCACCCCGAGGCTGCCCGGGTCGTCGACCACCCGGTCACCGGTGTGCAGGCAGAACGCCGGGTAGTCGTCGTCGGGGTCGAAGGCGTGCGGGCCGACATCGACCACCTCGTACCCCTGCGTGGCCAGGTGGTTGGCCAGGTGCACCTTCAGCTCGAAACCGGCGTGATCGGATCCCAGGTAGACGCGCATACCGCGCAGTCTCTCAGGCTGGCCCCGTGCCGCCGCGCGGGCGGCGGCACGGAGGCGAATTCGTCACAGCTCAGCGGGACAGCTCGGCGACCACCAGGCCACCGCGGGCCTTCGGGGTGAACCAGGTGCTCTTGCGCGGCATCTTCTCCCGGGCCAGGTTCACCGCCACGAAGTCGTCCACGGTCACCGGGGCGACCAGCACGGCCAGCTCGGCCCGACCGGAGTCGACCTCCCCGGTGAGCCAGCTCGCCGGGTAGTCCCCGCCCACGTAGGTGATCCGCTTGTCGCCCGGGTCGAGGCCGAGCGCGTCGCGCAGCAGCAGCCGCTCGACCAGGGCGTGGTCGAGGTTCTCCAGCCGGCCGCCGTCGACGTGCGGCAGGGTGACCGCGTACCCCTGGCCGGCGAGGTAGAGGTGGACGTCGCCGCCGGCCGCCGGGACCTCGACCGGGCCGTCGATCGGGGCGATCTCCGCGCCGGCCGTGCGGAGCCGGTCGAGCAGCTCCTCCGGCGTGGTGGTCAGCTCGCTGACCAGCCGGTTGTAGGGCTGGATCGCCACCGACGCCGGCGTGGTGATCACCGAGAGGAAGCGGAGCAGCCCGCCGGTCTGGGCGGCCAGGCTGCGGTGGTTGCCGTCGGCGACCACCAGCTCGCCGCCACCGGCGAGGGCGGTCAGCTCGTCCTGCTCGGGGCCGGGGCCCAGCAGCCAGATGGCGTGCGTCCGCCCGGACTGGTCGACGTCGGTCGCGGCGGGCGCGCCGGCCGACTCGGTCGCCGCCGCGAGCGCGGCGTGCAGCTCGTCGCCGCGCCCGGTCTGCAGCAGCAGGACGGGCGACAGCAGGTGCCCGAGCGCGTCGGCGAGGGCGACCCGCTCCCGCACCTTGGCGATGAAGACATCCTCGTTGCGGATCACCAGACCTGGCTCGTCGGCCCTGGTGGAGATCTGGTCGGTGCCGACCATGGCGAAGAGCCCGTACGCGGACTCCTCCCCCGGCGCGCTGATCCGGTAGAGCACCACAACCTGCTCGGCCGGGGTGTAGCTCCCGTCCGCCTTGGCCTCGACCAAGCGGGCCACCGCGTCGGGCAGGGCGTCGAGGAAGGACTTACCGAGGCTCTCCGGCGCCCGGTGGGGCATCTCGATGCCGAGGGCACTGTGCGGGTTCGCCTCGATGATCGCGGTGATCTCCGCGTCGTCGGCGAACTCGTCGTAGTTCTGCGCGCCGGTGCCGCCAGTGGTGATCCAGGCCCGGGCGATCGGATGCACGACCGTCATGCCCACCGACGCTACCCGCGGGCCCCGGCCCGCCGGACCCGGACCCTCACCGCGTCCACCTGATGAAAGGCCGCGGTCAGCCGTTGCGGTCGAGCGGGGCGTGGGCGCCGCGGTGCCCGCCGGGCACCGGCGTGGAACCGGGGCGGCGGCCGGGGACGGAACCGGCCGGGCCGGACGGGTGGGACGCCGCCGTCGACCCGGCGAGCCGGCCGGTGGTCGCGCCAGCCGGCACCGGACGGCCGGCCGCCGCGCCGGGCCGGACCGGGCCGGGCACGCGGGTCGAAAGGCCCACCTCGGCGGGCGGGGTCATCCGGGAGGTGGCGACCACCCGGGCGACACCGACCACGATCGGCGGGGCGAGCAGGTCGACCATCTCGGCGGGCAGGGACGGACGGACGGACGGCCAGTCGGCCTCGTCCACCGACCAGTACGTCGCACCGGAGTCCTCGGTCGCCGTCTCCTGCGGCGCGTCGTCGGACGTAAGGCGGTGCTTACCCATGGGAATGCCTCCAGGAGCTGCCGGGGTGCGGCCCCGCAGGCCGCCGGCGGGGACACCCGGTGAAACGAGCCCCGCACCGGCCCGGTGACGCCGGGGCCGGTACGGGGCTCGGGATTGTCGCGGAGGCGTACCCGCCGGGCTCAGTCGAAGATCGGGCCCAGCTCGCGGGAGCGCTTCAGCTCGTAGAAGCCCGGGGTGCCGGCGACCAGCAGGACGCCGTCCCAGAGCCGGCCGGCCGCCTCGCCCTTCGGGGCCGGGGTGATCACCGGGCCGAAGAAGGCGACCTTGTCGCCGTCCGGACCCGGGGCGTGGATCACCGGGGTGCCCACGTCGGTGCCGACCGGCCGCATGCCCGCCTCGTGGCTGGCCCGCAGCGCCTCGTCGTACGCGGTGGAGTCGGCGGCGTCGGCGAGCGCCGGGTCCAGCCCGACGTCGGTGAGCGCGCCGGTGAACATCTCCCGGCCGAGCGGCTCCTTGCCGAGGTGGATCCGGGTGCCCATCGCGGTGTACAGCTTCGCCACCGCCTCCTGGCCGTGCGCCTGCTCGACGGCGATGCAGACCCGCACCGGCCCCCAGCCGCTCTTCATCAGTTCCTGGTACTGCTCGGGCAGGTCCCGGCCCTCGTTGAGCACCGACAGGCTCATCACGTGGAAGCTGATGTCCACGGGCCGGACCTTCTCGACCTCCAGCAGCCAGCGGGACGTGATCCACGCCCACGGGCACAGCGGGTCGAACCACATGTCCACGGCGACACGTTCGGTCACGGTGAGATCCCTTCACGACGGGTACGCCGGTGAGCCCGGCGCCTCCCCCGATCCTCACCCCGGCCGGCATCGATCGGCACCGGAATGAGAGCGTGACCTGGACCACCGAAGGTGTCGGTGCATGGAAGACTCGAACCGGACCGGCCGCCACGAGCGGGTCGGGGAGCCCGGGGCCGCCGGGCGCGGCGCGAGTGGGATGGAGACGAACAGTGCCGGGAGTGCGCAACCTGACCCAGGTCGAGGCCACCGAGCGGGCCCGCCTGCTCGAGGTGACCGGGTACGACATCAGCCTTGACCTGTCGACCGCCGTGCGGGCCGAGGGCCGCACGTTCCGCTCGGTGACCGAGGTCCGGTTCCGCTGCGCCGAGCCGGGAGCGACGACCTTCATCGAGGTGGCCGCCGAGTCGGTACGGTCCGCGACGCTCAACGGCGCACCCGTCGACACCTCCGGCTGGTCGGCCGAGAAGGGCCTCGCGCTGTCCGGTCTGGACGCGGAGAACACCCTGGTGGTGGAGGCGGACTTCGGGTACTCGAACAGCGGGCAGGGCCTGCACCGCACGGTGGACCCGGTCGACGGGGAGACGTACCTCTACAGCCAGTTCGAGACCGCGGACGCGCAGAAGGTCTTCGCCTGCTTCGACCAGCCCGACCTGAAGAGCGTCTACACCTGGCACGCCACCGTCCCGGACCACTGGCGGGTGGTCTCCAACATGCCGGTGGACCGGGAGGAGCCGGCGGGCGAGGCGCTGAAGACCGTCCACTTCGTCGAGTCCGCCCGGATGAGCACCTACATCACCGCGCTCTGCGCCGGGCCGTACCACGAGGTGCGGGACAGTCACGACGGCATCGACCTGGGGGTCTTCTGCCGGGCCTCGATGGCGCGGTACCTGGACTCCGACGACTTGTTCCTGATCACCAAGCAGGGCTTCGACTTCTTCCACGAGCAGTTCGGGGTGCGCTACCCGCTGCCCAAGTACGACCAGCTCTGGGTGCCGGACTTCAACGCCGGCGCGATGGAGAACTTCGGCTGCGTCACGCACGCCGAGTCGCACTACATCTTCCGCTCCCAGGTCACCGACTTCGAGTACGAGCAGCGGGCCAACACGATCCTGCACGAACTGGCGCACATGTGGTTCGGTGACCTGGTCACCATGCGCTGGTGGAACGACCTGTGGCTGAACGAGTCGTTCGCCGAGTGGGCCAGCCACTGGTGCAACACCCACGCCACCCGGTTCACCGAGGCGTGGACGACCTTCCTGTCGATCCGCAAGAACTGGGGCTACCGGCAGGACCAGCTCTCCTCCACCCACCCGGTGTACTGCGAGATGCCGGACCTGGAGGCGGTCGAGGTCAACTTCGACGGCATCACGTACGCCAAGGGCGCCAGCGTGCTCAAGCAGCTCGTCGCGTACGTCGGCGAGGAGCCGTTCCTGGCCGGGCTGCGGGCGTACTTCGGCAAGCACGCCTGGGGCAACGCCACCTTCGACGACCTGCTCTCCGAGCTGGAGGCGGCCTCCGGCCGGGAGCTGCGCAAGTTCGCCGCGCAGTGGCTGGAGACCGCGCAGGTGAACACGCTGCGCCCCGAGGTGACCATCGGCGACGACGGCGCCTACCAGCGGGTGCTGGTCCGCCAGGAGGCGCCGGCCGGGTACCCGACGCTGCGTACCCACCGGATCGGCGTGGGTCTCTACGACCTGACCGACGGCCGGCTGGTCCGCCGGGAGCGGATCGAGGTCGACGTGACCGGGGAGCAGACCGAGCTCACCGCGCTGCACGGCAAGCCCGCCGCCGACGTGCTGCTGCTCAACGACGACGACCTGACGTACGCCAAGCTGCGGCTGGACGAGCGGTCCATGGCGACCGTGGTGCAGCACCTCGCCGGCTTCGAGTCGTCGCTGGCCCGGGCGCTCTGCTGGACCGCCGCCTGGGACATGACCCGCGACGCGGAGCTCGCCACCCGCGACTACGTCGCGCTGGTGCTGGCCGGGCTGCCCCCCGAGACCGACATCAACCTGGTCACCGCCACGCTGCGGCAGGCGACCACCGCGGTCACCTTCTACGCCGACCCGGCGTGGGCGCCGACCGGCTGGGCCGAGCTGGCCCGCACCGCGAAGGACGCGCTGGTCGCGGCCGAGCCCGGCAGCGGCTTCCAGCTCGCCTGGGCCCGCGCGTACACCTCCGCGGCCCGCTCCGACGAGGACCTGGCGACGCTGCGCGGCTGGCTGGACGGCGCGGAGGTGCCGGCCGGGCTGACGGTGGACACCGAGCTGCGCTGGACGGTGCTGCAGGCGCTGGTGGCCAACGGAGCGGCCGGGGCCGCCGAGATCGAGGCCGAACTGGCGAGCGACCGCACGGCCAGCGGCGAGCGGGAGGCCGCGTACGCGCACGCGCTGGTGCCGACCGCGGAGAACAAGGCGACGGTGTGGGCGCTGCTCACCGGCCCGGAGGCGCTGCCGAACTGGCGGCACCGGGCGCTGCTGCAGGGCTTCGCGCACCCGGCGCAGGTGGACCTGGTCGCGCCGTACCGGGAGAAGTACTTCGCGGTGGTGGACCAGGTCTGGGCCAGCCGGGACAGCGAGCCGGCGCAGGAGTTCACCCAGCTCGCCTACCCGGCCTACCTGGTGGAGGACGAGACGGTGGCGGCGACCGACGCGTGGCTGGCCGGCGAGGGTCACCCGGCGCCGCTGCGGCGGCTCGTCGCCGAGGGCCGCGACGGCGTGGTTCGCGCGCTGACGGCCCGCGCGAAGGACGCCGAGAGCGCCTGATCGAGCGGTACGCACGAAGCCCGGCCCGCGTGGATGCGGACCGGGCTTCGTCGTACGACGGGGCGGGCTCAGCCCTTGCCGGCGTGGCTGGCCAGCTGGTCGAGGCCCTGGATGATGCCGCCGGCCAGGTCGCCGCCGCCGAAGGACGCCACCATGGAGAGCGCGGCGAGCTTGGCGTACGTGTCCGGGATGCGCTTGCGCGCGTACCGGCCGGTGACGACCTCCAACTGCCGTTGGTTGGGCGACACGGCGATCAGGACCGACTTGTCGGGCTCGGCGAGCTGGCGGTGCAGTCGCTGGGCGTGCTCCCGGATCGGCTCGTCGAGGCCGCCCACGTAGACCGAGAAGACCAGGCCGGTGCCCTGGTCGGCCAGGCGGAGCGCCTCGTCGATGCGGAGCAGCTGGCGGGTCGAGAAGGGCCCGTCCAGCACCTCGGGCGGCGTACCCGTCCCGACCTGCGTCTCACCAACGGTCACTTGCGCCTCCGGTTCCACCGGCCGGCGCCTCGATGCCGGCCTGCTCAAGCTTGTGGCTGGTCAGCGCCGGCGCCTGCGCGCCCGCCGCCAGCGCGGTGCCGGCCGAGTCGGCCAGCTGCTCCGGACGGCCCAGGAACCAGACCGGAGTGAAGTCGAAGGGCCGGCCCGGCCGGTAGCGCTTGGCGCCGCCACCGCCGCCACGGCCGCCGGCGAGTGCCAGTCCGGCGATCACCAGCACCGCGGCCGCCGGGATGCCGACGTAGACCAGCAACGTCTCGGTAACAGACAACCTCAACGCCCCCAGGCGGAAAGAGAGACCAGGAATTCCGGGTCGGGTGGACGATCAAGGAGACCATTCCCCGACTCCGCTTGTGGTATTCACGTTAGCGGAGTCGACGGCCCGCCAGATTGCGGGGTGGTGATCCCATCCGCCACTCGCGTGCTCGAGTTGCGCGGCAGTGGCGATCAATGTCGCGTCGGCGCCGTACCGGCCGGTGAGCAGCACCCCGACCGGCATGCCGTCGGCGGTGCGACCGAACGGCAGGGAAACGGACGGTTCGCCGGTCACGTTGAAGATGGCGCAGTACGGCGAGAACCGCCGCTGCCGGTCGAAATCCTCCGCCGGGTCGAGGGCCGCGAACGCGCCCACCGCCGCCTGCGGCGTCGCGAGGGTGGGGCAGAGCAGCAGGTCGCAGCCGGCGGTCCGGTGGGCGCCGAGGCGTACCTGGGCCTGGAGTTCGCCGAGGGTGGCCATCAACGCGCCGGCCGCGACGGCCGCGCCCCGGGAGCGCAGGAACCGGGTCAACGGCAGCAGCTCGCTCTCCCGCTCGGGCGGCACCGGGGAGAGCGCCAGGACGTACCAGACGGTCTCGAAGAGCGGCCACGCCGCGGGGCCGAGCGGCGCAGGCACCTCGACCACCTCGTGGCCGGCGGCGGTGAGCGCCGCGGCGGCCCGGTCCACGGCGGCCACGCAGTCGGGATGGACCGGCTCCTCGGCGAGCATCGGGGTGATGAAGCGGCCGATCCGCAGTCGTCCCGGCGCGGCGTCGCGGGCGGCGCGCAGGTGACCCCCGGCTGGCCGGGCCGGCGGCAGGTAGGGCTCGCCGGGCACCGGCTCCGCCATGACATCGAGCAGCGCGGCGACGTCGGCGACGGTCCGCCCGATCGGACCGGCGATCGGCAGGCCGAACGCGCCGAAGCCGAGCGGGCCGCCGGAGACCAGGCCCCGGCTGGGCTTGTAGCCGACCAGGCCGCAGAGCGACGCCGGGATGCGCAGCGAGCCGCCACCGTCGGAACCCTGGGCCACCGGCACCAGCCCGGCCGCCACGGCGGCGGCGGCGCCCCCGCTGGACCCGCCGGCCGTGTACGAGAGGTCCCACGGGTTGCGGGCCGGCGGCGCGACCAGCCCCTCGGAATAGAGCGAGCAGCCCAGCTCGGAGGTGGTGGTCTTGCCGAGGCTGACCAGCCCGGCGGCCTTGATGAACCGCACCACGTCGGCGTCGAACGGCGGCACGAAGTCGGCGAAGGCGGCCGAGCCGAAGGTGGTCCGCACCCCGGCGGTCAGCGTGAGGTCCTTGATCGCGGTCGGTACGCCGTGCAGCGGACCGCGTTGCTCGGCGGGCACCGCGTCGGCGGCCCGGGCGGCCTCGACGGCCAGCTCCGGCGTGACCGTGACGAACGCGCCGACCGTGTCGCCGAGCGCGTCGACGCGGGTCAGGTGGTGCGCGACCAGCTCCACGCTGGACAGCTCGCCGCGGGCGATCGCGGCGGCCTGTTCCAGCGCGGTCAGGTCGTGCGGCTCGGCCATGCCGTCATCCTGCCCGGACGATCCGCCCGGCGCACTTCTCACGCGCCGAGCCGTCCGGCCCCGACATCTGCGCCGCCCACCCGACCTGCGGCGACGGACCTGCCACCCTCACCAGCCGGGGCCGGAGATGGCGGCCCGAGCCGGGGGCGACGGCTGGGGTGAGGGGTTGCTCTACATCCTTTGCTCTGCTGCAGCCCACGCAACACTGGCGGACCCCGGGTGTTGCCGTCGCTGAAGCAGAGCAAAGGAGGTGCGAAGCAGTCCGGCTGCTGGGCGGCAGCGGCTTGTCGCGCTGGTCGGACTCAGGAGAGGGTGCCGAGCGGTGCGACCCACTCGGACCGGTGATCGGGAGCTCGATCATAACGAGGTCGTGCACGATTAGGACCCGGTAGTGCTTGTATGCCGGGTTCGGTTTGGTGGTTTGCTTACCGTTCGGCGCAGCGGTCGGAGACCAGTCCGGCGATGGCGAGCGTGGTGTCTTCGAAGT
>NZ_JAPFQV010000093.1:0-19737 GCF_033804685.1 Micromonospora sp. RTP1Z1 | reverse complement strand
GGTCAGCTTGTTTCGCCGGCCACGGAGAAGGAGCGGAGGCGGTCGATGGCCAGGACGGTGAAGCCGACGCTGACCAGGGCGGTGAGCACGCCGGCGACCGGCACGGAGACCGTGGTGGAGAGCAGTTCCGTCGGGGCCATCCGGTCGGCGAGGGCGATCACCCACTGCTGGATCGAGAGCACCTTCGTGCCGCTGACGAAGTTGCCGAGCAGCCCCTCCCAGATCAGCACGTAGACCAGCCCGAGCAGGACCGGCCGCCGGGTGACCAGGCTCAGCGCCAGGAACAGCGCCGAGTACGCCAGCGCCCCGATCGACGCGGCAGCGGCGAGCGCCAGGCCGAGGCGCACCGAATGGGCGAGCACGCCCGCGACGTAGAGCGGCACGGCGACGGTGGCCGCGGTGACCCCGGTCGCGACGGCGAGCTTCGGCAGCACGATCTGCCAGCGCGGCAGCGGCTTGGTCAGGATGTGCACCACCGTGCCGTCGTCGATCTCGGCGCCCAGCACGCCGGTGCCGACGATCAGCGAGACCACCGGCAGCACCACGGCCAGGCCGAGCCCGACCAGCACCGGTGGCCCCCACTGGCCGGGGTCCACCCCGAACGCCCGGGACGTCACGGCGAGCAGCAGCAGCACCGCGGGGAGCGGAAGCAGCAGCAGGAACCGCCGGCGGCCGAAGAGCCCGCGCGCGGTGATCCAGGTAATGGTCGACATGGGTTCAGGCCTCCACCAGGTAGGAGAAGACGCTCTCCAGGGACTCGTCCTCGGGCGTCAGCGCGCGGACCCGGATGCCCCGGGCCAGGGCGATCTTCGGCAGCGCCCGGGTAAAGGCGCCGTAGTCGCCGGCCCGGACGGTCAGCCCGTCCCGCCCCAGCTCGACCCCGGTCACCGACGGCTCGGCGATCAGCGCCACGGCCAGCGCCCGGTCGTCGGTGGAGCGGACCGCGAAGACGTGCGGCCGGTTGGTCATCAGCCGGCGGATGGTCCGGAAGTCGCCGGACGCGGCCAGCCGGCCGGCGACCATCACCTGCACCGTCCCGGAGACCTGCTCGACCTCCTCCAGGATGTGCGAGCTGAACAGGATGGTCCGGCCGGCGTCGCCGAGGGAGTGCAGCAGCGCCATCATGTGCAGCCGCTGCCGCGGGTCCATCCCGTTGAACGGCTCGTCCAGCAGCAGCACCTGCGGGTCGTGCACCAGCGCCGCGGCCACCCGGGTGCGCTGCCGCATGCCCTTGGAGTACGTGCCGATCCGCCGCTCCTGCGCGTCTTCCATCTCAACCAGCGCGATCGCCCGCCTGGCCGCCGCCTCCGGCTCGGGCAGCCGGTGCAGCTTCGCGCTGGCCAGCACGAACTCGTACGCGGTGAGGAAGCTGTGCACCGCCTCCCGTTCGCTGACCAGCCCGAGCCGGCGGTAGACCTGCGGATTACGCCAGGTCGGCTCCCCGTCCAGGGTCACCGCGCCCCGCGACGGGGCGAGGAACCCGGCCATCATGTGCAGCAGGGTGGTCTTGCCGGCGCCGTTCGGGCCGAGCAGTCCGGTCACCCCCGGGCCGAGCCGCATGGTGATGTCGTTGACCGCCACCACGTTGCCGTACCAACGGGAGACGCCGGCGAGGTCGAGGACGCTGGCCGGGCGGCCGTCGGCGGCCGGGGCCACCCGCTCGGTGCCGGCGCTGATCGTGCTCATCGGGTGGCCACCTTCCGGTACCGGGCCAACAGCAGGACGACGGAGACGGCCACGACCAGCACCGCCACCACCGCGTAGACCGGGCCGAAGTCGCCGATCCGTGGGCCGCCCTGGCCGCCGGGGACCAGCAGGTCGCCGAGGGCCCAGACACCGACCCCTTGGACGAGGGTGGGCGGCGAGGCGAGCAGGGCCAGCTCGTTCACCGTCCGCGAGGGCATGACGGAGAGGGTGGCGACGATCGGCGTGGTCATCAGGAAGACCGCGACGATACCGCCGGCGGCGAACGCCCGCTTGCCGGTGAGCGAGGCGACCAGCAGCCCGATCGAGGCGAAGACCACCGCCCAGAGCCCGGCGTAGAGCAGGCCGGGCAGCAGGTCGAGCAGTTCGTTCCAGACCCCGCGCATCCCGGTCTTGGTGGTGAACGCGGCGCCGAGGAACATCACCAGCTGCGGGCCGCCGAGCAGCAGCCAGAGCGCGGTCACCAGGGCGAGGAGCTTCGCCAGCGCGTAGTCGCCGCGCGGCAGCGGCCGGGAGAAGTAGAGCGGCAGCACACCGCTGCGCAGGTCCCGGGAGACCAGCTCGGGCGCGGCCACCGCGACGAAGAAGATGACCAGCCAGCTCATCGCGTCGGCGAACTGGGCGTACGTCATCACCACCTGGCCGATCTGGCTGCGGACCGCGGTGACCCCGGCCGCCACCAGGGTGACGACGCCGACCACCAGCCAGGGGAAGATCTTCGCCTTGGCGGTGCGACCCAGCCCGAAGGCGGTCCGCAGGCCGTGCAGGTAGAGCGCGCCGAAGACGTGTCGGCGCCCCAACCGGGGGCCGGTGTACCGCTGGTAGCCGATGTCGTGGATGACGCCGGTCGGCTCAGGCATTGCTGGGCTCCCTCGTGGCGAAGAGTTCGGCCACCCGGTGCCGGCGCTGGTCCAGCCGGTGCAACGGCAGGTCCAGCTCGGCGACCGCGCCGAGGATCAGGTCGTAGGTGGCGTCGTCGGCGAGCGGGACGAGCAGCAGCCGCCCCTCCCGGACCACCGGCAGGTCGAGCGCGGCGAGCCGGGTCGCGAGGTCGTCCGTACCCTCGCTGACCTCGACCGCGAGGACGTCGGTGGCCGACGTCATCGCGGAGATGCGGTCGGCGCGCAGCAGCCGGCCGCCGTCGATGGCGACCAGCGTGTCGCAGATCCGCTCCACCTCACCGAGAAGGTGCGAGCAGACCAGCACGGAGATGCCGAACTCGGTGCCGATCCGGTGGATCAGGGCGAGCATGGCGTCCCGACCGGGCGGGTCGAGGCCGTTGGTCGGCTCGTCGAGGAGCAGCAGGTCCGGGTCGTGCACCAGGGCCTGGGCGAGCTTGACCCGCTGCTTCATGCCCGTGGAGTAGCCGCCGACCGGACGGTAGCGCTCCTCGTAGAGGCCGACGTGGCGCAGTGCCTCGGAGGCGCGTTCGCGGGCCACCGTGCGGGGCAGGCCGCTGATCCGCCCCAGGTGGGTGACCAGTTCGGCGGCGGACAGGTCCGGCGGGAGGGCGTCGTGCTCGGGCATGTAGCCGACCCGGGCGCGGACCGCCGCCGGGTCGGTGGTCGGGTCGAGGCCGAGCACGGAAACCTGGCCGCTGGTGGGCGGGAGCAGGCCGAGCAGGATCTTGATCAGGGTGGATTTGCCGGCGCCGTTGGCACCCACCAGGCCGATGATCCCCGGCTCCACCGACACCGTGAGGTCGGCCAACGCGGTGACCCGACCTCCGTACGTCTTGGTCAGCGACTCGGTCGCGATCAGTGTCACGCCGCTCAGCCTATGGAGCGGACGCTCGTCGGGGCATCAGGCGCGCCCCTGATCCTGGCGAGTTCCCCCACTAGGGGTAAGCCTTCCGTAAGGCCGTGGGGCGGTGACCTGGCCTGACCGACCAGCCGGTCCGCACCGGGCCGTCCGGGTGGAAGGTCTTCGACGACGGCCGCCGGGTCGAGCTGGGCCCGCTCCGGGGCAACCAGGGCGACCAGGCGTACGACATCCCGGCCGGGACCGACCTGACCGGGCTGACCAGCGCGTCGATCTGGTGCGAGCGGTTCGCGGTGTCGTTCGGCGCCGCCCCGCTGACCGCCGCCGGCTGACCTGGCCGCGCCCGGTCGACGACCGTCCGAACGGCCGATGGCCGGCAGGTGGAGTGGCGCTCTCGACCGATCGCCGATGGGCTGCGAAACTGTGTGCCGGCCGGTGAGTTGGGGGTTTGATGAGCAACGGGTGGGTGCTGCCCGAAGACGTGCTGCGGGACGCTCCGGCGTACGCGCCACGCGCCAGTGAACTGGCCGATCTGGAGTTGCTGCTGACCGGGGCGTACGCCCCGTTGACCGGCTTCATGACCCGCGCCGACCTGACCTCGCTGAGCCGGCGCGGCCGGCTCGCCGACGGGACGCCCTGGCCCGTACCGGTGACCCTGCAGGTGCCGGCGGCGCTCGCCGACGGCCTGGAGCTGGACGACCCGCTGCGCCGCGCGCTGGTGCTCGTCGACGGCGAGGGCGCCCCGGTGGCCGCGATGGACGTGACCGACGTCTGGCCGGCGCGGGACGGCACGGTGGGCGTCGGCGGCGCGGTCCGCCGGCTCGGCGACGGCGGGCACGGGCCGTTCCAGCGGTTGCGGCGCGGCCCGGACGAGGTCAAGGGGCTACTGCCCCCGGGCCGGGTGCTCGGGGTCTTCGCCGACCGTCCGCTGCACCGGCCGCAGCTCGCCCAGATCGCGCACGCCGCCCGCACGCTCGGCGCGCACCTGCTGGTGATGATCCCGGTGGGCGAGGAGGCGACCGGCGGGCTGCCGGCCGAGGCGCTGGTCCGCAGCGTCTTCGCCGCGCGGGACCGGATGCCCCCGGCCACCCTGGTCGCGGTGCCGCTGGTCCGGCGGCGCGACGAGATCAGCGACGCGCTGCTGCGGGCCCGGGTCGCCGCCGCGTACGGGGTGACCCACCTGCTCTCCACCACCGACGTGCTCTCCGGCGCGGGCCTGCGGGTGCTGGTCCCCCGCGAGCTGGCCTACGACAACCGGGACGGGCAGTGGCGCTGGCGGGAGGACATCCCGCCGCGCAACCGACGGCTGGCGCTGACCCAGGAGGAGATCGACGACCTGCTGGACCGGGGCTTCCCGCTGCCCGAGTGGCACACCCCGCCGGCGGTGGCCAGGGAGCTGGTCCGGGCCCGCCCGCCGCGTCGGCACCGGGGCCTGGTGCTCTTCCTGACCGGGCTCTCCGGCTCCGGCAAGTCGACCATCGCACGCGGGCTGGCGGACGCGCTGCGTGAGGGCGGCGACCGGACGATCACCCTGCTCGACGGCGACGTGGTGCGCCGGGAGCTCTCCGCCGGGCTGA
The DNA here is from genome assembly GCF_033804685.1 of Micromonospora sp. RTP1Z1. Taxonomy (NCBI): domain Bacteria; kingdom Bacillati; phylum Actinomycetota; class Actinomycetes; order Micromonosporales; family Micromonosporaceae; genus Micromonospora; species Micromonospora sp. RTP1Z1. The sequence continues at coordinate 14,695 of NZ_JAPFQV010000093.1, read as the reverse complement.
CCTTCAGCAAGGCCGACCGGGACCTCAACGTCCGCCGGATCGGCTGGGTGGCCGCCGAGATCGCCCGGCATCGGGGCGTCGGCATCTGCTGCCCGATCGCCCCGTACGCCGCGGCCCGGGCCACCGCCCGGGAGATGGCGCACGCCGCCGGGGCGGGGTTCCTGCTGGTGCACGTCGCCACCCCGCTGGAGGTCTGCGAGCAGCGGGACCGCAAGGGCCTCTACGCCCGCGCCCGGGCCGGCCTGCTCACCGGGATGACCGGCATCGACGACCCGTACGAGGAGCCGACCGACGCCGACCTGGTGGTGGACACCACCGACATGACCATCGAGGAGGCGGTCCAGCTGGTGATGAGCCACCTGACCGAGACCGGCTGGGTGGAGCCCCGCCTCCAGTCCGCCTGAGCCCTTCCGGACCCGCCGCCGCCCACCGCCCGGGCGGCGGCGTCCGGTTGTCCGGGTGCCGGCGTCCGCCGTCCGTCGTCCAGGTGCCGATTCCTTCCGTCGCGCCCTCCTGCGCGCTAGTGTTCATCTTTGTTGGAACACGTTCGACCTCGTGGACACGTGGTCGCGGGACCCCGGAGGTGCGGCGGATGCTGGCGCGGCAGCGGCAGACGGCCATCCTGGAGCGGGTCCGCAGCGCCGGCGGCGTGCGGGTCACCGAGCTGGCCGCCGAGTTCGGCGTCTCCGACATGACCATCCGCCGGGACCTGGAGACGCTGCACGAGCAGGGCCTCCTCGCCAAGGTGCACGGCGGCGCCACGCCGACCGGCCCCGGCTCCACCGACGAGCCCGGCTTCCACGCCAAGGCGGTCCGCCAGTCGGCGGAGAAGGCGGCGATCGCCGCCCGCGCCGCCGAACTGGTCCGCCCCGGCGCCGCGATCGCCCTGTCGGCCGGCACGACCACCGCGGAGCTGGCCCGCCGCCTGCTCGACGTGCCGGGGCTGACCGTGGTCACCAACTCGCTGCCGGTGGCCGAGATCCTGCACGTGGGCGGACGGCCGGACCAGACCGTGGTGCTCACCGGCGGCGTCCGTACGCCCTCCGACGCGCTGGTCGGCCCGCTGGCCGTGGCCGCGATCGCGTCGCTCCACCTGGACCTGCTCTTCCTCGGCGTGCACGGGATCAGCGAACGGGCCGGCTTCACCACGCCCAACCTGATGGAGGCGGACACCGACCGGGCCCTGGTGGCGGCCGCCGACCGGCTGGTCGTCCTCGCCGACCACACCAAGTGGGGCACGGTGGGGATCTCCTCCATCGTCGGCCTGGCCGCCGCGGACGTGCTGGTCACCGACGACCGGTTGGCGCCGGACGCACGACGGGTACTCGACGAGAAGGTGGGTGAGCTGGTGATCGTGCCGGGCACGGGACGGCCCACGGAGGAGGCGGCGGAGTGAGGCGTACGCAGATCGAGCTGGCCGACGGCCGTGACCTGATCTACTTCGACGAGCGGGACGACGCGGTCCGCGACCGGCCGGACCTCCGCGATCTCCTCCCGCCGCCGCCCGCCTCCCAGCTGCGCTACGACCCGCTGACCGACGAGTGGGTGGCGGTGGCGGTGCACCGGCAGACCCGCACCTTCCTGCCCCCGGCCGACCAGTGCCCGCTCTGCCCGTCGACCGTCGACCGGCTCAGCGAGATCCCCGCCCCCGACTACGACGTGGCGGTCTTCGAGAACCGCTTCCCGTCGCTGAGCCAGCGGGTGGCCGAGGAGCCGGTGGAGATCACCCCGTTCACCCCGGTCCGGCCGGGACGCGGCCGGTGCGAGGTGGTCTGTTTCACCGACGACCACAACGCCTCCTTCGCCAGCCTGCCGCCGCGCCGGGTGCGGACCGTGCTGGACGCGCTCGCCGACCGGACCGCCGCGCTGACCGAGCTGCCCGGGGTGGAGCAGGTGTTCCCGTTCGAGAACCGGGGTGTGGAGATCGGCGTGACCCTGCACCACCCGCACGGCCAGATCTACGCGTACCCGTTCGTCACGCCGCGGACCCGGTCGATGCTGACCGCCGCCCGGCGGCACGCCGACCGGATCGGCGGTAACCTCTACGCCGACGTGCTCGCCGCCGAGCGGGCCGCCGGGGACCGGGTGGTGGCGAGCAACGAGCACTGGACGGCGTACGTCCCGGCGGCCGCCCGGTGGCCGTTCGAGGTGCACGTCGCCCCGCACCGGCCGGTGCCGGACATCCCGGCGCTCGACGACGCCGAGCGGGACGCCTTCGGGCCGCTCTACCTGGACGTGCTGCGCCGCTTCGAGGGGCTCTTCGACCTGCCCATGCCGTACATCGCGGCCTGGCACCAGGCGCCGGTGCGGATCGACCGCGAGCTGGGGCACCTGCACCTGCAGCTGTTCACCATCCGGCGCGCCAAGGACAAGCTGAAGTACCTGGCCGGCTCGGAGTCCGGGATGGGCGTCTTCATCAACGACATCGCCCCCGAGCGGGCCGCGGAGCTGCTCCGCACCGCCTGACCGCCCGGGCGGGAAACAGGGCGCGGGGGGCCCGGGACAGGGCCCCCCGCAGGGAAGGGACGGCTGGCTGTGCGCGACAGCCGGGAAGGCTGGCTGATCGGCACTCGGGCCGCGAGGCGACCGCGGGTCAACCTTCCTGGACGAGACTGGCATCACGTCCACCCAGCTCAACGACCCACTGCCCCGCCAGTGACGCCGCCCCCGCCCCCGGCGCCGGCAGCCCGGCGGTCCGGGTACGACGAAGCCCGCCGGCGGGTGCCGGCGGGCTCGGTCGGTGACGCGGGGCGGAATCAGGCGTTGATCTTGCGCGCCAGGTTCTCGTCGAGCGCGTTCATGAACTCGTCGGTGGTCAACCACGGGGCGTCGCGCGAGATGAGCAGCGCGAGGTCCTTGGTCATCTGGCCGCCCTCGACGGTGTCGACGATGACCTGCTCCAGGGTGTTGGCGAACTCGATGACCGCCGGCGTGTTGTCCAGCTTGCCCCGGTGGGCCAGGCCCCGGGTCCAGGCGTAGATCGAGGCGATCGGGTTGGTCGAGGTCTTCTCGCCCTTCTGCCACTGCCGGTAGTGCCGGGTGACCGTGCCGTGCGCGGCCTCGGCCTCGACGGTCCGGCCGTCCGGGGAGAGCAGGACCGAGGTCATCAGGCCGAGCGAGCCGAAGCCCTGCGCGACGGTGTCGGACTGCACGTCACCGTCGTAGTTCTTGCAGGCCCAGACGTAGCCGCCCTCCCACTTGAGCGCGGCGGCGACCATGTCGTCGATCAGCCGGTGCTCGTAGGTGATGCCGGCGGCGGCGAACTGGTCCTTGAACTCCGCCTCGAAGACCTCGGCGAAGATGTCCTTGAACCGGCCGTCGTACGCCTTGAGGATGGTGTTCTTGGTGGACAGGTAGACCGGGTAGTTGCGGTCCAGGCCGTACCGGAACGAGGCGCGGGCGAAGTCCCGGATCGACTCGTCGAAGTTGTACATGCCCATGGCGATGCCGCCGCCGGGGAAGTTGGCGACCTCCATCTCCATCGGGGCGCCACCGTCGGCCGGGGTGTAGGTGATGGTCACCGTGCCCGGGCCGGGGACGACGAAGTCGGTGGCCTTGTACTGGTCGCCGTGGGCGTGCCGGCCGATGATGATCGGCTTGGTCCAGCCGGGCACCAGCCGCGGCACGTTGGACATGATGATCGGCTCGCGGAAGACGACGCCGCCGAGGATGTTGCGGATGGTGCCGTTCGGCGACCGCCACATCTTCTTCAGGCCGAACTCCTCCACCCGGGCCTCGTCGGGGGTGATGGTCGCGCACTTGACGCCCACGCCGTGCTGCTTGATGGCGTTGGCGGCGTCGACGGTGACCTGGTCGTCGGTCTCGTCGCGGTGCTGGATCGACAGGTCGTAGTAGTGCAGGTCGACGTCGAGGTACGGCAGGATCAGCTGCTCCCGGATCTGCTTCCAGATGATCCGGGTCATCTCGTCGCCGTCGATTTCCACGACCGGGTTGTTTACCTTGATCTTCGCCATCGGCCGGCGCTCCTCTCGGGGGACACGTGCTCAAGCAGTACGAGCGTACTGGAAACCGGCCGGGGTGCCCCAGCCGGCCTCGGTCGGCCGGGAATCGGGGTGCACGGCGCAGAGACCGCTGGCAGCATCACCGGATGCCACTGAGCCGCACCCTCGGGTCTATCACGGTCACCGCCCTCACCGACGGCGAGGGCCCGTTCTTCCAACCCCGCGTCGAGGGGACGGCGAAGGGGCACGTCGGGGGTGCCGGCGTGCCCCTTCACGGGTGGGTCGGGTCACATGTTGGCGACGTCGGCCTGCTTGGCGCGGACGGCCTCGGCGGCCGCCAGCAGGCTGGCCATCTCGTCGGCGTCCAGGTCGGTCTCGACGATCCGGCGGATGCCCTCGCGGCCGATCTCGGCCTCGACGCCCAGGTAGACGCCGGAGATGCCGTACTCGCCGTCGACCCAGGCGCAGACCGGCATGATCTCGCCGGAGTCCTCGGCCACGGCCCTGGCCATCCGGGCGGCGGCGGCCGACGGGGCGTAGTACGCCGAACCGGTCTTGAGCAGGGCGACCACCTCGGCGCCACCGTTGCGGGTCTTGACGACCAGCTCCTCGATCTGCTCGGCCGGCATCGCCTCACGCAGCGGCTTGCCGTTGACGGTGCTCTTGGACGGCACCGGGACCATGGTGTCGCCGTGCGAGCCGAGGGTGAGGGTCTTGACCGACTTCACCGGTACGTCCAGCGCCTCGGCGACGAAGTTGGTGAACCGGGCGCTGTCCAGCATGCCGGCCTGGCCGAGCACCCGGTTCTTCGGGAACTGGGTGGCGAGCTGGGCCAGCGCGGTCATCTCGTCGAGCGGGTTGGAGACCACGATGACGACGGCGTTCGGGGCGTACTTGGCGACGTTCTCGGCGACCTGCCGGACGATCTTGGCGTTGGTCTCCAGCAGGTCCATCCGGCTCATCCCCGGCTTGCGGGGCAGGCCGGCGGTGATGACGACGACGTCGGAGCCCTCGATGGCCTCGTAGCCCTCGCCGTTCGGGCCGGTGGTGACGCCGACGACCTTGGTCTCGAAGCCCTCGACCGCGCGCGACTGGTTGAGGTCCAGCGCGAGACCCGCCGGCTTGCCCTCCACGATGTCGGTGATCACGACGGTGTCGAAGACGTCGTACTCGGCCAGGCGCTGTGCGGTGGTGGAGCCGTAGAAGCCGGCCCCGACGACAGTGACCTTCTTACCCATGGTCGTCCCACTCCCTGATACCAGTCGGTTTTCCGGACCGTATCAGCCATCCTGGCACCGATCGGGTCAGGGGCGGACGGTTATGCCGCGCATGGGCGGAACGACACCCACCGCCCCGGCCGGATCAGCCGCGCTCGGCGCGCTCCACGACGTTGGTGAGCAGCATCGCCCGGGTCATCGGGCCGACGCCGCCCGGCATCGGCACCAGCGCGCCGGCGACCTCGACCACCTCGGGGTTCACGTCACCGGTGTAGCGGCCCTTGCCGTCGGCGCCGATCACGCGGGTGATGCCGACGTCGACCACGGTGGCGCCCGGGGTGACCATGTCGGCGGTGAGCAGTCCCGGCACGCCGGCCGCGACGATGACGATGTCGGCCGCCCGGGTGTGCGCGGCGAGGTCCAGGGTGCCGGTGTGGCAGAGGGTCACGGTGGCGTTCTCGCTGCGGCGGGTGAGCAGCAGGCCGAGCGGGCGGCCCACCGTGTTGCCCCGACCGACCACCGCGACCGTGGCGCCGCGCAGCGCCACGTCGTGCCGGCGGAGCAGCTCGACGATGCCGCGCGGGGTGCAGGGCAGCGGACCGTCGTAGCCGAGGACGAGGCGGCCCAGGTTGACCGGGTGCAGCCCGTCGGCGTCCTTGTCCGGGTCGATCATCTCCAGCGCGCGCTGGGTGTCCAGGTGGGCCGGAAGCGGCAGCTGGACGATGTAGCCGTGGCAGGACGGGTCGGCGTTGAGCTCGGCGAGCACCTCGTCCACCTGGGCCTGGGGGGCGTCGGCGGGCAGCTCCCGGCGGATCGAGGCGACGCCCACCTCGGCGCAGTCCCGGTGCTTGCCGTTGACGTACGCCTGGGACCCGGGGTCGGCGCCGACGAGGACGGTGCCCAGCCCGGGGGTGATGCCGCGCTCGGCGAGCGCTTTGACCCGCACCCGCAGCTCGTCCTTGAGCTCCGCCGCGGTCGCCTTGCCGTCCAGGATCGTCGCCGTCACGTCCCGATCGTCTCACGACCGGGACCCGACGTTCCGGGTACCAGAGGCGACCGGGTCCCGAGGAGGCCGCCGGAGGCCCGACGCCCTCGCGACGGTAACGATCCGTTACATGTTCTTCGTCACCCAGAGTGACGCCGTGTGAATCGTGACACATTCGCACTCCGACTGTCGGTCGACAAGCGGGACAGCCCGGGCGACCGGTCGACAACCGCGTGGCAGGGCTGCGACCTGACACCGAGGCTCGCCAACGAGCGGCTGAATCGCCCCTGAGCAGCCATTGCCCGACATCCCGCCTAGCAGACACCGGCCGGTGGACATGACCGGGTGGCCCACATCGTTGCCCAGTCGCAACGCGCTCGTTGCCGAATCCACCGCCGACGACTTACCGTTACGACTCGTTGCGCAGCGTCACCCAACGCCGGGCCCGACCGCGCAGCGTGAGGAGATGAGGAGACTCAATGCAGGTTCGTAGGCTCGCCGCCTGGACCGCTCTCCCGCTCGCGGTGACCCTGGGCCTCTCGGCCTGCGGCTCGGGCGGCAACGGCGGATCCGGCAAGAGCAACCCCAACGCGGCGGCCAGCATCCAGATCGGGGAGCCGCAGCACCTGGTCCCGACCAACACCACCGAGACGTCCGGCTCACAGGTCCTCGCCGGCCTGTTCAGCCCGCTTGTCGACTACAACGCGCAGAACAAGCCGTACGAGGTGGCGGCCCAGTCGGTGGCGTCCTCGGACAACAAGGTGTGGACGATCAAGCTCAAGGACGGCTTCACCTTCCACAACGGCCAGAAGGTCACGTCCGACGACTACATCAACGCCTGGAACTACGGCGCGTACGCGCCGAACGGCCAGGGCGGCAGCTACTTCTTCGAGAAGATCGCCGGCTACGACGACCTGCAGTCGGTCGACCCGGACGGCGACGGCCCGAAGGCCGCGCCGGCGCCGAAGGCGAAGGCCATGTCCGGCCTGAAGAAGGTCGACGACCAGACCTTCACGGTCACGCTGTCGCAGCCGTACATCGACTTCAAGACGATGCTCGGCTACACCGCGTTCTACCCGCTGCCGAAGGCGGCGTTCTCCGCTCCGGGCGTGCTCAAGGACTCCTACGAGCAGGCGCCGATCGGTCAGGGCCCGTTCAAGATGAAGGGCACCTGGCAGCACGACGCCAAGATCGAGGTCGAGCGCTACGACGCCTACCCGGCTGAGAAGCCCAAGGTTCACGGCGTCGAGTTCCGGATCTACCAGCAGCTGAGCGCGGCGTACGCGGACGTGCTCGGCGACAACCTCGACGTGATCCCCACGATCCCGACCGAGAACATCAGCTCCGCGGCGAGCGACCTGGGTGACCGGTACAAGACCAGCCCGATGTCGTCCTTCCAGTTCCTGGCCTTTCCGACCTTCGACAAGGACTTCCGCAGCCCGGACGTGCGTAAGGCCATCTCGATGGCGATCGACCGGGACGAGATCACCAAGTCGGTCTTCAAGGGCTCGCAGCAGCCGGCCCGCTCCTTCGTCTCGCCGGTGCTGCCGGGCTATCGGGACGACACCGCGGGTGCGGCCGGTCAGTTCAACCCGACCGAGGCCAAGAAGCTCTACCAGGCCGCGGGCGGCCCCGCCAAGATCACCATCTCGTACAACGGCGATGGTGGCCACAAGGACTGGGTCGACGCCACCTGCAACCAGCTCAAGGCCAACCTGGGCGTGGACTGCGTCGGCTCCGCCGAGCCGAAGTTCGCCGACCTGCTGACCAAGGTCGAGAAGAAGCAGCCGGTCGGGCTGTTCCGGATGGGCTGGGTGATGGACTACCCGTCGATGGAGGACTACCTCGGCCCGCTGTACTCCACCAACGGCTCGTCGAACTACTACGGCTACAGCAACCCGGAGTTCGACAAGCTGGTCAAGGAGGGTTCGGCCGCGCCGACCCAGGACGAGGCGATCAAGAAGTACCAGCAGGCCGAGGACATCCTGGCGAAGGACATGCCGGTGATCCCGCTGCGCTTCGGCCAGAACGTCTACGGTTCTTCGACCAAGGTCAAGAACGTCGAGATGGACCTGTTCCAGCGGGTCAACCTGGTCAAGATCGAAGCGGTCAGCTGAGCTGACCAGCGGTTCGGGCCACCCGGGTGAACACCCGGGTGGCCCGAACGACGCGCGGCACGCCAGCCGGGGCCACCTCGCCCGGCCCCGGCGCCCGCCACAAAGCCGGGGGGCCGGTCCCAGAATTCGCGGTACGTCCGCAGCCGTACCGCGCCCCTATTGCCCTTTTCCAGAGAGACTGCTAAGTATGTTCCGCTATATCCTGCGGCGCCTTCTGCAGATGGTCCTGGCGTTCTTCGGGACCACCCTGATCGTCTACGCGCTGATGTTCGCCGGCCAGGGCGACCCGATCCAGGCCCTCGCTGGTGAGCGGCCGGTGACGGCAGCCCAGCGGGCATACCTGACCGAGAAGTACCACCTGGACGCGACCGGCGTGGGCGGCTTCTTCTACCGCTACTTCGACTACGTCAAGAGCCTGGTCCAGGGCGACCTGGGCCAGTCGCTGACCGGGCGCTCCATCGGCCAGATCCTCCAGCAGGCCTGGCCGGTCACCGTCAAGCTGGCGCTGATCGCGCTGGCCGTGGCGATCCTCTTCGGGGTCACCGCCGGTGTGATCGCCGGTATCCGCCGGGCGAGCATCTTCGACAACTCGACGCTGCTGCTGACGCTGCTGGTGCTGGGCATCCCGACCATCGTGCTGGCCCCGCTGGCGCAGTACTTCCTCGGCGTCAAGCTCCAGCTCTTCCCGCCCACCGCCGGATCCAATCCGACGTTCTACGCCCTGCTGCTGCCCGGCATCGTGCTCGGCTCACTGTCGCTGGCCACCGCGCTGCGGCTGACCCGGACGTCGGTCGCCGAGAACCTCCGCGCCGACTACGTCCGTACCGCGAAGTCGAAGGGCCTGCTGCGCCGCCGGATCATCAGCGTGCACGTGCTGCGGAACTCGCTGATCCCGGTGATCACGTTCCTCGGCGTCGAGCTGGGCAACCTGATGAGCGGCGCGATCATCACCGAGGGCGTGTTCAACATCCCCGGCGTCGGCTTCAACCTGTTCCGCGCCATCAAGACCGAGGACGGGCCGCTCGTGGTGGGCATCGTCAGCGTCCTGGTCGTGGTCTACCTGGTGTCCAACCTCGTGGTGGACGTCCTGTACGCCGTACTCGACCCAAGGATTCGCTATGAGTGAGCGCAGCGAACGAATCATGAACGCAGCGTGCGCGGGCGCTCGTGCCCGCAGTGAGCGTAACGAGGTGCGGGCATGAGCGATTTTGAGACGGTAGCGGCCAGTGAGAACCAGGCCGCCCGGCGGGGGCCGTCGGGTGAGCCGGGCGCCCCGAGCCAGGTGGGCACCCCGCAGAAGCCGCGCAGCCTCGCCGGCGACGCCTGGCGCGACCTGCGCCGCAATCCGATCTTCTGGATCAGCCTGCTGCTGGTCGTGGTGGTCGCCGCGATGGCGGCCTTCCCCGGATTGTTCGCCAGCAACGACCCGCGTAACTGCGTGCTCTCCCGGCAGCACGCCGGGCCGTCCGGCGGGGCCATCTTCGGGTACGACTTCCAGGGCTGCGACATCTACGCCCGCTCGGTCTATGGGGCACGGGCGTCGCTGCTGGTCGGCCTGCTCTCGGCCCTGCTCACCGGGATCATCGCCGTGGTGGTCGGCATGGTGGCCGGCTACTTCGGCCGGTGGATCGACGCCGTGCTGTCCCGGGTGATCGACATCGTGCTCGGCATCCCGCTGCTGCTGGCCGCGATCGTGCTGCTCAAGCGGGTCAGCACCGGCGGACCGAACACCCGGCTCGCCGCGGTGATCGTGGTGCTCGCGATCCTGGGCTGGACCACCGCCGCCCGGGTGGTCCGCTCCTCGGTGATCACAGCCAAGGAGCAGGACTACGTCGCCGCCGCCCGGATGCTGGGCGCCGGCCACAGCCGGATCATGTGGCGACACATCCTGCCCAACTCGCTGGCCCCGGCGATCGTGGTGCTGACCATCGCGCTCGGCTCGTTCATCGCCGCCGAGGCGACCCTGTCGTTCCTCGGCATCGGCCTCAAGTCGCCGACCATCTCCTGGGGCATCGACATCGACGCCGGCCGGGTGCACATGCGGGAGTCGGCGACCCCACTGATCGTCCCGTCCGCCTTCCTCGCGCTGACCGTGCTGGCCTTCATCATGCTCGGCGACGCGATCCGTGACGCCTTCGACCCGAAGCTGCGGTGACGTGACGTGCGAGCGCGAGGAGTGAGCGAAGCGAGCCACGCAGTCGAGAGCGAAAGGCAGGCACAGTGACCCACCACTCCGCTGTTTCTCCCACGCCGGCCTCCGCCACCCCGGAGGGCGGTCACCTGCTCGACGTACGGGACCTGCACGTCGAGTTCCGCACCTCCGAGGGCGTGGCCAAGGTGATCAACGGGGTCTCGTACCACCTCGATCCCGGCGAGACCCTCGCCGTGCTCGGCGAGTCCGGCTCGGGCAAGTCGGTCACCGCCCAGGCGATCATGGGCATCCTCGACACTCCGCCCGCGGTCATCCGCTCCGGCCAGATCCTCTACCAGGGCCGGGACCTGCTCACCCTCTCCGAGGAGCAGCGCCGGCAGGTACGGGGCAAGGAGATCGCAATGATCTTCCAGGACGCCCTCTCCGCGCTGAACCCGACCTTCCCGGTCGGTTGGCAGATCGGCGAGACCCTGCGCCAGCGCGAGGGGATGTCCCGGGGCGATGCCCGGCGCCGGACCATCGAACTGATGGACCTGGTGAAGATCCCGGCCGCGGCCCGGCGGATCGGCGACTACCCGCACCAGTTCTCCGGCGGCATGCGGCAACGCGTCATGATCGCGATGTCGCTGGCGATGGACCCGAAGGTGCTGATCGCCGACGAGCCGACCACGGCGCTCGACGTCACCGTGCAGGCCCAGATCATGGACCTCCTCGCCGGCCTGCGCCGCGACCTGAACATGGCGATGATCCTGATCACCCACGACCTGGGCGTGGTCGCCGGCGTCGCGGACCGGATCGCCGTCATGTACGCCGGCCGGATCATCGAGCACGCCGACGTGCGCTCGCTGTACCGGGCGCCGGCCCACCCGTACACCAAGGGGCTGCTGGAGTCGATCCCGCGGCTGGACGTACGGGGGCAGGCGCTCTCCACCATCAAGGGGCTGCCGCCGAACCTGATGCGGATCCCCTCCGGCTGCCCCTTCCACCCCCGGTGCCCGTACGTGCAGCAGGTCTGCGTGGACGTGGTGCCGCACGACCTGGTCCTCGGCGACGGCCGGACCAGCGCGTGCCACTTCGCGCAGGAGGTCCGTGATGACAGCATCCGCTAGCCCGACCAAGGTCCGCGGCGAGACGATCCTCTCCGTCGACAACCTGGTGAAGCACTTCCCGATCAGCCAGGGTGTGCTGTTCAAGAAGCAGACCGGCGCGGTGAGGGCCGTCGACGGGGTCAGCTTCGAGCTGCGCCGGGGCGAGACGCTCGGCGTGGTCGGCGAGTCCGGCTGCGGCAAGTCGACCCTGGCGCGGCTGCTGATGCGGCTGGAGACGCCGACCGCCGGCCGGGCCACCCTGGAGGGGAAGGACCTGTTCAAGGCCTCCGGGTCGGAGCTGCGCCGGCTGCGCCGAAACATGCAGATGGTGATGCAGGACCCGTACACCTCGCTCAACCCGCGGATGACGGTCGGCGACATCATCGGTGAGCCGTTCGAGATCCACCCGGACGTCGCCCCGAAGGGCAGCAAGCAGAAGCGGGTGCAGGAGCTGCTGGACGTGGTCGGGCTCAACCCCGAGCACATCAACCGGTACCCGCACCAGTTCTCGGGTGGCCAGCGGCAGCGCATCGGCATCGCCCGCGCGCTGGCGCTCCGGCCGGAGATCATCGTCTGCGACGAGCCGGTCTCGGCCCTGGACGTGTCGATCCAGGCTCAGGTGATCAACCTGCTGGAGCAGCTCCAGGACGAGTTCGGGCTGTCGTACATCTTCATCGCGCACGACCTGTCGGTGGTCCGGCACATTGCGGACCGGGTCGCGGTGATGTACCTCGGCAAGATCGTGGAGATCGGCACCGAGGAGGAGATCTACGAGCGGGCCACCCACCCGTACACCCAGGCGCTGCTCTCGGCGGTGCCGGTGCCCGACCCGGACGCCCGCGACGACCGGAACATGATCCGGCTCACCGGCGACGTGCCGAGCCCGGCCGACCCGCCGAGCGGCTGCCGGTTCCGCACCCGCTGCTGGAAGGCCCAGGACATCTGTGCCACCCAGGAGCCGCACACGGTGCTCCGCGCGGCTGACCCGCACCCCTCCGCCTGCCACTTCGCCGAGGTCCGCCCCACCCCGGCCTGACGCCCGACCCCGGCGTCGTCCCCGCAGGCGAGTCGATCATGAAGTTGTGGGCCCGACCGCCGGTCCGGCGGGCAACAACTTCATGATCGAGGCAGGTCCGGGTTTGACGGGCACGGGAGACTCGGGATGTGCGGATTCGTCGATCGATCGTCCTGGTGGCGGTGTGGGGCCTGCTGGCGGGGTGTGACGGCGGCTCGCCGCCGGCCGGGCCGACCCCGGCCGGGTCGACGGATGCCGCCGGCACCAGCCCCGCGCCCGACGGCGCCGGCCCGGCGCCGAGTTGCCCGCCCGACCACCGGTACGACGAGGTCATGGCCGCGGGTGGCGAGGTGGCCGGCACCCCCGGGGTGTTCTGGACGCTGCTCTTCCTTCACGACGGCAGGCTGCCCGCCGGCGAACAGGTCAAGATCGCGCTGAAGGTGACCGGCTCGGGTGAGCTGACACTGCGCGCCGTCGGCCCCGGCGGGGTCACCGTCGAGCCCCGCTCGTTCGACCACCACGGCGGCAGCACCTGGGCGCGGCCCGGCGACGAGTGGGGCTCCTACTGGGTCTTCCCCACCCCGGGATGCTGGACCATCCAGGCCGACCGCGCCGACGGCACCCGGGGTGCCGTCACCCTCCGCGCCGGCTGAGCCGGCGTCCCGGTACGGCCCGACCGCCAGCCGGCCCCGCCCACGACGGCAGCCCCGCCCCCGGAGGAAGGGGGACGGGGCTGCCGGTGTTCGGCCGGCGGCCCGGCCCGGATCGGGAACCGGGCCGGACCGCCGACGGCTCAGAGCTGGGCCAGGTCGAACGCCCAGATGCCACGGCCGTGAGTGGCCACGTAGACCGAGTTGTCGACCGCGTTGTACTCGACGTCCATGCCGACGGTCAGCGGCAGGCCGGTGCCGAGCCGCTGCCAGTCGGTAGCGCCCGGCGCCCGGTAGAAGGTGGCCAGGTCGGTGGCGAGCACCAGGCCGCCGTTGGACAGCTCCTTGATCGAGCTGGCCGGCACGTCCGGCAGGTTCGCCGAGACATCCTTCCAGGAGGTGCCCGCGTCGGTCGTCTCGTAGACGTGGCCGAAGCCGGCGCCCGGTCCCTCGGTGAACCGCCGGGAGAACCCGTTGATCGCGAGGAAGGCGTGCGAGGGGTTTGCCGGGTCGACCCCGACGCCCTGCACGAACCGGTTCGGGAAGTCGGCCGGCAGGGTCAGCTGGTGCCAGCTGGCCGGGTCGTTGACCTTGCCGACCGCGACGCCCCGGGTGAAGCCCGCGTTGTTGCACGGTCCGCACCAGCCGACGTACGCCGTACCGCTGGAGACCGCCACCGAGGTCGCGGTGTGCCCGGCGCCGAGGTCGAAGACGTTCGTCCAGCCCTTGCCGTTGGAGATCGAGTACCCCTTGGTGTTGGCCCAGACGTGCTGGCCACCGGCCACCCAGACGTTCGCGTTCAGGGCGTCCGGGGCGAACGGCGCGATGAACCGGGCCGGCTCGTCGCCCGGCGCGTTGGTGTACGGCCGGATGTCCCTCGAGGTGGAGGTCTCCAGGGTGCCCGGGCCGGTGTTGGCGTTGCAGTTCTCGGTCACCCGCATGGCCAGGTTGGTGTACTCCTGGACCTGCTTGCAGCCGTTCGCCGGGTCGGCCTGCGAGTCGCCACCGTCACCGCCGAAGTTGGAGCCCATCACGGTGTCGCCGGCGCGCAGCACCGAGGCGCCGTTGTCCTGGAGGCCACCGGAGACCACCGTGCCGGCCTTGGCCGGGTCCTTACCGACCGCCACCGAGTAGTACTGCAGGGCGTCGATGGTGCCGTCGTTGAGGCTCTGCCAGTCGGTCGCGTGGCCGTCCTTGTCGGTCTTGCCGTTGATCGGCCGGCGGTAGATGCCGCCGTCGTTGCCGACGTAGACGAAGCCGTTGCCGACCGCGACGGAGTGCTGGTCGGAGTGGGTCGTCTTGTTGCACTTGTTCTGCGCGTCGCTGATGTTCCAGCAGCCGAAGTTGAAGTTCCAGTACGGCCCGACGGTCTTCCAGTTGGCGCCCGCGTCGGTCGACTCGTAGACCTCCTCCAGGCCGGCCCAGATGTGGTTCGGGTTGGCCGGGTCGACGGTGAGGAACTGGTTGTACCAGGCCTGGATGCCCGGGCCGTAGCCCTTGCCGATCACG
>NZ_JAPFQV010000092.1:0-20464 GCF_033804685.1 Micromonospora sp. RTP1Z1 | reverse complement strand
CGGCGGCGTGGGCGGCGATCGCGGGGCCGGCGATGCCACCGGCGGTGGCGGCGAGGCCGGCAGCGGTCAGGGCGGTCTTACGGATCAGATCGGTACGCATGTTGGCGTGCTCCTCTGCGTTGGGGGATGGGCGACGTCCGCGGGGGGGTGCGGACGCGCCGCGCACAAAAAAGGGGGGGAAGAAGTTCAAGGGGATGCCCGGCGGCGGTGGCCTGCTCGGGTGTCCGAGGGGGTGTAACCATCCGGGCCGGCGACGCATTCCACCAGGCTCACCGGGTCCCCGGGTTCCGGCCCTCAGGGGCTCGGGGTTCCAGGGGGATGTAACCGTCCCGGCCGGCCGGATGTTCCCACGGCCAGGGCGCCGGGCCCCACCACCAGCGAGACCCGCGGTGGCATGCCATGTACAACGCCCCGACCCCGGCCCCCATTCCACCGCCGGGGTGGCCCCGACCACCGGACGCCCCACCCCAAACCGGACAGGCGGCGCAGGTCGTTCCACCGGAACCCGACGCCCCGTCCATGCTGCCCACAAACGCCCACCGACCCCCCGCGTCCGTCGGGTCTCGACGGGCCGAGATCCGCACACCTTGCGGGAAAGTGCGGCCTCCCGGCGCGCTGAGGCCACGCTTCGCCGCGGTGTGGACCGGATCCGGGGTATGCCACCATGTCGGTCATGGAGATCTGGCACAACCCGGCCTGCTCGAAATGCGCCGCCGCGCGGGAGACCCTCGACGAGGCGCGGGTGCCGTACCGGCTGCGGGCGTACCTGGAACAGCCGCCGAGCGCCGCCGAGCTGACCGAGGTGCTGCGCCGGCTCGGCGCCCGCGCATGGGACATCTGCCGGACCGGTGAGCCGGCCGCGGTCGCCCAGGGCATTGCCGACTGGCCGCGCGACGACGCCGAGGAGCCCCGCTGGATCGCGGCGATGGTCGCCCACCCGGAGCTGATCCAGCGCCCGATCCTGCTGCTGGACGACGGCGGCGCGCTGGTTGGTCGTACCGCGGAGGCGCTCGACCTGGCGGCGCGCCGGACGGCCCGGGACGGCGGGTGAGCGGCGCGGCGCCGGGTCAGGGCCGGTCGTCGGCCGGCGTCGCGGCCCCCGCGGCCTTCGCGTGCCGCTCGCGCAGCCGGTCCCGGACCTCCTCCGGGGTGTACGCCCGCCGCCGCCGCTCCGCCCGGGCGATGACCACCCCGGACGCCGCGACGCCGGCGAGGCCGGCCAG
Source organism: Micromonospora sp. RTP1Z1 (assembly GCF_033804685.1). Taxonomy (NCBI): domain Bacteria; kingdom Bacillati; phylum Actinomycetota; class Actinomycetes; order Micromonosporales; family Micromonosporaceae; genus Micromonospora; species Micromonospora sp. RTP1Z1. Next base: position 19,241 of record NZ_JAPFQV010000092.1, on the reverse strand, counting down.
TCCGAGCACCTTCCACCACCGCATCCGTTGCCGCATCCGCATAGGGTAGTCGTTCATGAGCATCAGCCTGGACGAGGCCGTGGAGCTGACCCGGACCGGCGACGTGTGGGTGTTCCGGGGCCGCAGCGTCCCCGACCGCGCGATCCAGTTCACCACCAACAGCCCGGTGAACCACGTCGGGATGGCGGTGGTGCTCGACGACATGCCGCCGCTGATGTGGCACGCCGAGCTGGGCCGGTCGCTGCCCGACATGTGGACCGGGACCCACCAGCGCGGCGTGCAGCTGCACGACCTGCGGGACGCGGTCTGCGTGTGGGGGAACCGGTACGGGCAGCGCGGCTGGCTGCGCCAGCTCGAACCGCCGGCCGACGCCGCGATGGAGGAGGCGGCGCTGCGGACCGTCGCCCGGCTTGACGGCACCCCGTTCCCGTCCACCGCGCAGCTCGCCTGGCGCTGGGCGCGGGGACGGGTGCCCAGCGTGCGACGCCGGACGCCCTTCGCCCCGGACGGCGGGGGCGTGCCGGTGCGCGACCGGGCACTGGAGACGGCGTACTGCGCCGAGGTGGTGGCGGTGACGTACGAGGCGATGGGGCTGCTGCCCGCCGGCCGCCGTCCGAACTGGTACGACCCGGGGCGGTTCTGGAGCGGCGACGACCTCGACCTCACCGGCGGCGCCCAGCTCGGCGCCGAGATCGAGGTTCGCATCCCGCCGCGCTGACCAGGTTTGGCGGGCGGCGTACCCGGCAATTGAGGTCGGCGTGAAGGCCTCGACGGATCTCGACACGCTCACCGACTTCTTCGACCGGTACGGCGTGGCGTTGACCGCCGGCGACGTGCCCGCCATCGCCGGCTGCTACGCCCTGCCCGGGCTGGTGGTGGCCGACACGTACAGCTTCTCGTTCAGCTCGCCGGCCGCGGTGGCGCTCTCCTTCGTCGGCGCGGCTCCGGACTACCAGGAGCGCGAACTCGTCGCGGCGAACGCGCAGATCGAGGACGTGCTGCAGGTCTCCGCGCTGCTGACCGAGGTGGCGGTGCGGTGGGAGTTCCTGGACAGCCAGGGCCGGGCGGTGCCGGGCGAGCGCTACCGCTACCTGCTACGGGTCACCGACGACGGCCCGGCCATCTGCACCGTCATCCGTACCGCCTGACCGGCGGGTGACCGGTCCCGGTCAGGAACGGGCCGTCGGCACCCAGAACCGGAGCTTGCCGACCGCTCGTCCTCCAGCACGCCGCGCACCCGTTCGGTGGGTGGGATCAACACGGGCATGGTCGGGAGTAGACCCGAACCGGTGCCTGTCGGCCAGCCGTTTTCCGCGCCCAGCCAACCGGACGGTCGGATCGGGGTGGGCGCGCTGCGCCCGCCGGATCATGCTGGCTACGCTGGCGCGTCGGCTCCGACGAGGGGGGATCTGATGAGCATCCAACGCGACGAGCGGGCGGGGTCATCGCCCGTGGCGAGGGTGCTGACGTCGGTGCCCTGGATCCTGGTGCTGCTGGGCGTCGGCCTGCTGACCGTCCTGCTGTTCGTGGCCCTGTTCTCCCTGCGCGGGCCCGAGCGGCAGTCCGCGATGCCGCCGCCGGCCCCGCCGCTCTACCTGCCCACCGTGGGGGCGACGACGACGTCCGCCGCGCCGCTGGTCGCCGTCGACGCCACCGCCTCGCCGACCGTCTCCGCCAGCGGCACTCCGTCGCCCCGGGCCAGTTCGGCCCGGCCGTCCGCGTCGGCGTCCGCCACGACGGCGGCCCCACGGTCCGGCACGCTGACCGCGCACTATCAGGCCACGGCGAGTGGGCGGGACCAATTCGAGGCCCGGTTGACGGTCAGCAACGGGTCCGCCCGGGCCCAGGACTGGCGGGTGGAGCTGCTCTTCACCGGCAACGTGAAGAGCATCCAGGCGTCCTCCGGCTCCGGGCTGTCGGTGACCCAGGGCAACGGGTGGTTCGTTCTGCGCGGCACCGGGCCGCTCGGCGCCGGGCAGAGCGCCACCGTGCAGATGGAGTTCAGCCGTACGGGCAGCGGTGACCGGCCGGGTCAGTGCACCGTCAACGACGCGGCCTGCGCGATCGACTGAGCGCGGCCCGGCCCGGGACCGGGCACCTTCCGGCATTGATCGTCGCGCTGGCATCGGCGCGCGGGCGGCGGCCGTACCAGAACGCCGAGCCGGGCCCGCCCGCCGCGACGATGCCGCTACCGGACCTCCCGCCCACCACCGCCTCCCGCGCCACGGCCGGCGCGGTGCCGCTGCAGTTCCACTTCGAGGACACCGGTACGACGCGGCCGGCCAGGTGCGCCGTCGACGGCGTGGGCCGCGCGGGTCTCTGAGCCGGCTCCGGTCGGCGGACCGGCCGCCCGGCGGTCACCACAAGCGACGGTGGCGCTGCGCCGACAGGACGTCGTGTTTCGCAAGGCGACTGCTTTGTTGCGACCTGGTTTGCAAGGTATTGCAGAATGTTTCGGCAAGAGCTAGCGTGCGGGCGAATCAGCGACCAGAGGAAAGGCCGTCGATGAAACCCCCGCCGATATCTCACAAGGCGTTGCTCGCCTTGGTCTCCACCCTCACCCTCGCCCTCATCGGCGTGCCGGTCGCCGTTCACCAGTTGGGCGCCGACGCCACCGACCGGTCCTCCGGCACGGACCTCCTCGCGGCCGCCGGCGCGGCGCAGTGGCAGCAGGAGCCGTCCGCCGAGGCCCTGCTCAAGGCCAGCGACAACACCGTCAAGGCCGACCAGTTCTACTTCGTCCTGCCGGACCGCTTCGCCAACGGCGACAAGCGCAACGACACCGGCGGTCTCACCGGTGACCGGCTGAGCACCGGGCTCGACCCGAAGGACAAGGGCTTCTACCACGGCGGCGACCTCAAGGGCGTCATCAACAAGCTCGACTACATCCAGGGTCTGGGCACCACGGCCATCTGGCTCGCCCCGATCTTCAAGAACCGGCCCGTGCAGGGCACCGGCGCGGACGTCTCCGCCGGCTACCACGGTTACTGGATCACCGACTTCACCCAGGTCGACCCGCACTTCGGCACCAACGAGGAGCTGAAGAAGCTGGTCTCGCTCGCGCACCAGCGCGGCATCAAGGTCTACCTCGACGTCATCGTCAACCACACCGCCGACGTCATCAAGTACGCCGAGAACAAGTACGCGTACGTCGACAAGAAGACGGCGCCGTACAAGGACGCCCAGGGTCGGGCCTTCGAGGACCGCAACTACGCCGACGGCACCCGGGACTTCCCGAAGGTCGACCTGAAGTCGTTCCCGTACACGCCGACGTTCGCCAACGCCGCCGATGCGAAGGTCAAGGTTCCGGCCTGGCTGAACGACCCGACCATGTACCACAACCGGGGCGACTCGACCTTTGCCGGCGAGAACAGCGAGTACGGCGACTTCTTCGGCCTGGACGACCTGTGGACCGAGCGCCCCGAGGTGGTGCGCGGGCTGACCAAGGTCTACGGCGACTGGATCGGCAGCACCGGCGTCGACGGCTTCCGCCTGGACACCGTCAAGCACGCCAACCTCGACTTCTGGCCGCAGTTCAGCCAGGGCATCAAGCGGGCCGCCGAGAAGGCCGGCAAGAAGGACTTCTTCATGTTCGGCGAGGTCTACAGCGCCGACCAGGAGATCGAGTCGACCTACGTCCGGCAGGGCGGCCTGCCCGCCACCCTCGACTTCTCCTTCCAGGAGGCCGCCCGCGGCTACACCGCCGCTGACGGCTCCGCCAAGGCGCTCGCCGACATGTACGCCCGGGACGACCTCTACGCCGCCCGGGACACCGACGCCAACCGGCTGACCACCTTCCTCGGCAACCACGACATGGGCCGGATCGGCTCGTTCATCGCCGCGACCGGCGGCGACGACGCCAGCCAGCTGCGCCGCGACCAGCTCGCCCACCAGCTGATGTTCCTCACCCGCGGCCAGCCGGTCGTCTACTCCGGCGACGAGCAGGGCTTCACCGGCCCGGGCGGGGACAAGGACGCCCGGCAGGACATGTTCGCCAGCAAGACGGCGGACTACCTCGACGACGACCTGATCGGTACCACCCGCACCCACGCCAGCGACCAGTACGACAAGACCCACCCGCTGTACCGCACCATCGCCGAGCTGGGCAAGCTGCGGCAGGCCAACCCCGCGCTGCGGGACGGCGTCCAGGTCACCCGGTACGCGACCGACGGGCCCGGCGTCTTCGCCTTCTCCCGGATCCTGCCGAAGGACCGCACCGAGTACGTGGTGGCGGTGAACAACGCGGCCACCGCCCAGACTGTCTCCGTGGACACCTGGTCGGCCGGCGCCACCTTCGCCGGCATCTACGGCGGCTCGGCCAGTTCGACGGCCGGCGCCGACGGCAAGCTGAGCGTGACCGTGCCGGCGATGTCGGCCGTGGTGCTCAAGGCCGACCGCGCCATCCCGCAGGCCGGCGCCGCGCCGGGCATCACCGTCACCGAGCCGGGCGCCGCCCCGGCCGCCACCAAGACCGCCGTCACCGCCCAGGTCACCGGCGACCCACTGGCCACCGTCACGTTCGCCGCCCGGGTTCCCGGCGGCAAGTGGACGCTGCTGGGCAGCGCCCACAAGGCCCCGTACACCGTCTACCACGACCTGACCGGGCTGGCCGGCGGGACGAAGGTCGAGTACAAGGCCGTGGTCCGCGACGGCAAGGGCCGGGTCGCCAGCGCCCGCGCCACCGGCGTCGTCGGCACCCCGGCGCAGAGCGCCTCCCGGGACTGGGCGGTGGTGCACTACCAGCGCCCGGCCGGCGGGTACGACGACTGGGGCCTCTACACCTGGGGCGACATCGACCCGGCGTACGCCACCGAGTGGCCCAACGGGCAGCCGTTCGCCGGTGAGGACTCCTTCGGGCGGTTCGCCTGGGTCAAGCTGAAGCCGGGCGCCAGGTCCGTCGGCTTCCTGGTGGTCGACAAGAACGGAAACAAGGACGTCGCGAACGACCGCACCATCGACGTGACGCAGACCGGTGAGGTCTGGGTCAAGCAGGGCGACGCCGCGCTCTACCCGACCCGGCAGGCCGCCACCGGCGAGCCGGACCCGGCCGTCGACCAGAGCACCGCGGTCATCCACTGGCGCAAGGCCGACAACAACTACGACGGCTGGGGCCTGCACCTCTGGGACGGCGCCGCCAACCCGACCGACTGGTCCAGCCCGCTCAAGCCGGAGAAGGTCGACTCCTTCGGCGCGGTCTTCCGGGTGCCGCTGGCCGCCGGGGCCACCGGGCTGAACTACATCATCCACAACGGCGACGCCAAGGATCAGCCCGACGACCAGCGGCTGGACTTCGCCACCGCCGGGCACGAGGTCTGGCTGCTCGCCGGCGTCAAGGGCCGGCTGCTGCCGTCGACCTCCTCCGGCGTCGCCAAGGACGTCGACATCACCAAGCAGAAGGCGCAGTGGATCGACCGGTCCACGGTGGCCTGGCAGACCGGGCCGACCGACGGCAAGCGGTACGCCCTGGTGGCCGCCCCGACCGGCGGGCTGAGCATCGCCGACGGTGAGCTCGCCGGGACGTACACCACGCTGCCGTTGCGGGCGCAGCGCAACGGCCTCACCGAGGCCCAGCGCGCGGCGTACCCGCAGCTCTGGTCCTACCGCGCTTTCGCCCTGGACCGGGCCGACCTGGCCAAGGTGCCGGCGGCGCTGCGCGGCCAGCTCGTGGTGACCGAGCGGGACGCCGAGGGCAAGCTGCTCGGCGCGACCGGCGTGCAGATCCCGGGCGTGCTCGACGACGTCTACCGGGCCGCCATTACGGCGAAGCTCGGCCCGACGTTCGCCGGCAAGGTGCCCACCCTGGCGGTCTGGGCGCCCACCGCCCGGAAGGTGGCGTTGCAGCTCTTCGACTCGCCGACGGCCGAGCCGAAGACCCTGTCGATGAGCCGCAACGACCGCACCGGCGTCTGGTCGGTCCGCGGCACCCGGGACTGGGCCGGCAGGTACTACCGCTACCAGGTCGAGGCCTGGCAGCCGGCGGCGCAGAAGGTGGTCACCGCCTCGGTGACCGACCCGTACTCGGTGGCCCTCGCGCCGGACTCCACGCACAGCCAGATCGTCGACCTGACCGACCCGGCGCTGGCCCCGGCCGGCTGGGCGAAGCTGCGCAAGCCGGCGGCGGTGCCGTCGTCGAAGGCGCAGATCCAGGAGCTGTCGGTCCGCGACTTCTCCATCGCCGACGCGAGCGTGCCGGCCGAGCGGCGGGGCACCTACCTCGCCTTCACCGACCCGAACACGGCCGGCATGAAGCACCTCAAGGGCCTCGGCGACGCGGGGGTGAACTACCTGCACCTGCTGCCGGCGTTCGACTTCGCCACCATCCCCGAGAAGCGGGCCGACCAGCAGCAGCCGGCCTGCGACCTGGCGAAGCTGCCGCCGGACTCGGACGAGCAGCAGAAGTGCGTCACCGCGGTGGCCGACAAGGACGGGTTCAACTGGGGGTACGACCCGCTGCACTACACCGTGCCGGAGGGCGGCTACGCCGTCGACCCGGCCGGGGCGAAGCGGACCACCGAGTTCCGGCAGATGGTCGCCGGAGTGAACCAGGCCGGCCTACGCGTGGTGATGGACGTGGTCTACAACCACACCTCGGCGGCCGGCACCGACCCGAAGTCGGTACTCGACCAGGTGGTGCCGGGCTACTACCACCGGCTGCTTGAGGACGGCAGCGTGGCCAACTCGACCTGCTGCGCCAACACCGCCCCCGAGCACGCCATGATGGGCAAGCTGGTGGTGGACTCCCTGGTCACGTGGGCCAAGGAGTACAAGGTGGACGGATTCCGGTTCGACCTGATGGGCCACCACCCGAAGGCGAACATCCTGGCGGTGCGCGCCGCGCTGGACCGGCTGACCCTCGCCCGCGACGGCGTGGACGGGAAGAAGATTCTGCTCTACGGCGAGGGCTGGAACTTCGGCGAGGTCGCCAACGACGCCCGGTTCGTGCAGGCCACCCAGGCCAACATGGCCGGCACCGGGATCGGCACCTTCAACGACCGGCTCCGGGACGCGGTGCGCGGCGGTGGGCCGTTCGACGGCAACCCGCGGATCCAGGGCTTCGCCTCCGGCCTGTACACCGACCCGAACGGTGACGACGTCAACGGCTCGGCGGCCGAGCAGAAGGCCCGGCTGCTGCACTCGCAGGACCTGATCAAGGTCGGGCTCGCCGGCAACCTGCGCGGCTACCGGTTCACCGACTCGTCCGGGAGGACGGTCACCGGCGCGCAGGTGGACTACAACGGCGCGCCGGCCGGCTACACCGCCGCGCCGGGCGAGGCGGTCACCTACGTCGACGCGCACGACAACGAGATCCTGTACGACGCGTTCGCGTACAAGTTGCCGCAGGGCACCGCGGCGCAGGACCGGGCCCGGATGCAGGTGCTCGCCCTGGCGACCACCGCCTTCGGGCAGGGGGCGGGCTTCGTGACGGCCGGCTCGGAGCGGCTGCGCTCCAAGTCGCTGGACCGCAACTCGTTCAACTCCGGTGACTGGTTCAACCAGATCCGCTGGGACTGCGCCCAGGGCAACGGGTTCGGCGCCGGTCTACCGCCGGCTCAGGACAACGAGAGCAAGTGGTCGTACGCGAAGCCGCTGCTGGCCGACCCGAAGCTGGTGCCGGACTGCGAGGCGATCAACCTGGCCGACGCCCGGTACGCGGAGCTGCTGAAGGTCCGCGGGTCTTCGCCGGTCTTCGGGCTGGCCACGGCCGACCAGGTGCAGGAGCGCGTCGCCTTCCCGCTCTCGGGCGAGAAGGAGACCCCGGGCGTGCTCACCATGACCCTGGACGGCCGTGGGCTGGACGGGAAGTGGAAGTCGGTGACCGTGGTCTTCAACGCCACCCCGGCGGCGGCGGAGCAGACGGTGACCGGCCTGCGCGGGGCGAACGTCGCTCTGCACCCCGTATTGAAGAACTCGGCCGACCCGGTGCTCCGGACGGCCTCGTTCGACAAGGCGAGCGGCACGTTCACCGTGCCGGCGCGCAGCGTGGCGGTCTTCGTCCAGAGCTGACCTGACGACGATCCGGCCCCCTGCCACCGAGGTGGCAGGGGGCCGGACGGCTGCGCGGATCCGTTCGCTGACCGTCGGTCAGTTGAAGCAGTCCTTGACGGTGCCGGCGCAGTTGGTCGGGTCGTTGTTGGTCACGGTCGACTTGTCGTCGAGCTTGACCTTGCCCTCGTTGTTGAGGATGCCGCCGGCGACTCGGTGGTTCTTGGACGAGTCGGTGGCGGTGTTCTTGGTGACGCGGGTCTTGGTCAGGGTGACCGTGCCCTCGTTGTTGAAGATGCCGCCGCCGTTGAAGGCGGTGTTGCCCTTGATCTCGGTGTCCCGCAGGGTCAGCCTGGCGTTGTCGTCCTTGCTGTCCTTGCCGTCGGGCTCCTGCATGTAGCCCTCCTTGAGCTCGACGTCGGTGTCGCCGTTGAAGATGCCGCCGCCGAAGCGTCCGGCGGTGTTGTCGAGGATCTCGCTGTCGGAGATGGTGGCGTTGGCGTCCTGCTCCTTCTTGTCACCGTCGTGGGACGAGCCGTCCTTCTTCTTCTCTTCCTCGCCGCCGGTGTTGACGATGCCGCCGCCGTCCTTGTCGGCGTGGTTCTTGGCGACGGTGACCTTCTCGAGGTGGAGGTCGGTGTCGCGGGCGTAGATGCCGCCGCCGCTCTCGCAGGCGGTGTTCTCCTTGATGGTCGAGAAGGCGATCTTGACGAACCCGCCGGAGCTGAACACGCCGCCGCCGTTTTCGCCGGCCCGGTTGTTCTCGATGGAGGTCTTGACGATCTCCACGGTGCCGGCCTCGTCGCGGCCCTCCCAGCGCGGCCAGCCGTCCTTGTCCTTGCCGTGTTCCTTGTCCTTGTCCTTGTCCTTGCCGCGGCCGTTGGCGATGCCGCCGCCGTTCTCGCCGGCGGTGTTGTTGCTGATGTGGGATTCCTCGACCTTGAGTACGCCGACGTTGAAGATGCCGCCGCCGTTCTCCTGGGCGTGGTTGTTCTCGACCTTGCTGTCCTCGACTTCGACCCGGCCGAAGTTGGCGATGGCGCCGCCGTTGCCTTCGGCGTTGTTGCCGGTCAGCTTCACCTTCTCCAGGTGCGCGCTGCCGCCACGCTCGACCAGCAGCGCCCCGCCGTCCGCCTCGCCTTCCTTGCCGTCGTCCTTGCGCGGCATCGACCACGAGCCCTGGGAGCCCTGCGCGTCCTGGGCACCCGGCGCGCCCTGCGCACCGGGAGCGCCCTGCGCACCGGGAGCACCGGGAGCACCCTGCACACCGGGAGCACCCTGCACACCGGGAGCACTGGGAGCACCCCAGGCACCCTGGCCGCCCTGCGGGCCTGACCCCGGTCCCTGCGAGCCTGACCCCGGCGCCGACCCGTACTTGAACTCGGCGGCGTTGCCGCCCTTGACGGTGAGGTCCTTCAGGGTCAGTTCGCCGCCGTCGGCGACGCGGAAGATCCGGAAGGCGTCCTCGGAGTCCCGCTTGATCGTCGCGTCGTTGCCCTTGATCGTGATGTCCTGCTTGATCGTCGGCAGGCCCGTGCCGGTCTTCTTGTCGGAGAAGTCCAGCTCGTAGGTGCAGTCCTTGGCCAGCTTCAACGTGCCGCCGTGGTCCCGGTTGGCCAGGTCGACGGCCTCGATCAGCTTCTCCTCGTCACAGGGGACCTCACGCACCCGCCCGTGGTCCCGGTCCTCGTCCCGGTCCCGGTCCTTGTCCCGGTCCTTGCCGTCGCGGCCGTTCTCGTCCGCCCGGTTCTGCTCGTCGTTGGCCTTCTCCTTGCCCTGCTCTCCGCCCTGGTTGTCGTCACTGAGCTGCTGGGCGGTCGACCACTTCAGGTCGGTGAGCCGGTGGGGGCCGGTGGCCCCGGTCGTCGCGTAGGCCACACCCGCGAGGCTGACCGCTCCCGTCAGGCCTACGACGCCGGTGGCGAGCCAGAGCCGGCGACGACGGATCGGGGAGGTCGTCTCACGGCTGGCGTCATCGTTATTGCGAAGGTAGTTGGACATCGGAGCTCTCTGCCCTCTCCTTGTACCCGACAAGGTCGCTTCGCCACGGCGAGGCGGCCTTCGCTACAAATCGGTTGTAGCTGCTGAAGAACACCATATGAGAACCTTCTTCGCCTCGTGGGCGTATACGAAAAAAGCCCACATTAGGGATGTGGGCGGTGCAGCCGGCAGCACGGCGGACGGCGGTGCAGCAGCGGTGTCACGGGTGGCTAAGGGCGGCGCGAGGGGCGGAAAGCGGCGGTCGCTCCGGACCGCCCCGCATCCGGGATGGGCCCGACGTACCGGCCGGCGGGCGACGCGGGGGCGAGGAGTCCCTTTCCGCCGCACGGGCGGCGGAAAGGGACTCCCGCGTTATGTGGTGGTTCAGTTGAAGCAGTCCTTGACGGTGCCGGCGCAGTTGGTCGGGTCGTTGTTGGTCACGGTCGACTTGTCGTCGAGCTTGACCTTGCCCTCGTTGTTGAGGATGCCGCCGGCGACTCGGTGGTTCTTGGACGAGTCGGTGGCGGTGTTCTTGGTGACGCGGGTCTTGGTCAGGGTGACCGTGCCCTCGTTGTTGAAGATGCCGCCGCCGTTGAAGGCGGTGTTGCCCTTGATCTCGGTGTCCCGCAGGGTCAGCCTGGCGTTGTCGTCCTTGCTGTCCTTGCCGTCGGGCTCCTGCATGTAGCCCTCCTTGAGCTCGACGTCGGTGTCGCCGTTGAAGATGCCGCCGCCGAAGCGTCCGGCGGTGTTGTCGAGGATCTCGCTGTCGGAGATGGTGGCGTTGGCGTCCTGCTCCTTCTTGTCACCGTCGTGGGACGAGCCGTCCTTCTTCTTCTCTTCCTCGCCGCCGGTGTTGACGATGCCGCCGCCGTCCTTGTCGGCGTGGTTCTTGGCGACGGTGACCTTCTCGAGGTGGAGGTCGGTGTCGCGGGCGTAGATGCCGCCGCCGCTCTCGCAGGCGGTGTTCTCCTTGATGGTCGAGAAGGCGATCTTGACGAACCCGCCGGAGCTGAACACGCCGCCGCCGTTTTCGCCGGCCCGGTTGTTCTCGATGGAGGTCTTGACGATCTCCACGGTGCCGGCCTCGTCGCGGCCCTCCCAGCGCGGCCAGCCGTCCTTGTCCTTGCCGTGTTCCTTGTCCTTGTCCTTGTCCTTGCCGCGGCCGTTGGCGATGCCGCCGCCGTTCTCGCCGGCGGTGTTGTTGCTGATGTGGGATTCCTCGACCTTGAGTACGCCGACGTTGAAGATGCCGCCGCCGTTCTCCTGGGCGTGGTTGTTCTCGACCTTGCTGTCCTCGACTTCGACCCGGCCGAAGTTGGCGATGGCGCCGCCGTTGCCTTCGGCGTTGTTGCCGGTCAGCTTCACCTTCTCCAGGTGCGCGCTGCCGCCACGCTCGACCAGCAGCGCCCCGCCGTCCGCCTCGCCTTCCTTGCCGTCGTCCTTGCGCGGCATCGACCACGAGCCCTGGGAGCCCTGCGCGTCCTGGGCACCCGGCGCGCCCTGCGCACCGGGAGCGCCCTGCGCACCGGGAGCACCGGGAGCACCCTGCACACCGGGAGCACCCTGCACACCGGGAGCACTGGGAGCACCCCAGGCACCCTGGCCGCCCTGCGGGCCTGACCCCGGTCCCTGCGAGCCTGACCCCGGCGCCGACCCGTACTTGAACTCGGCGGCGTTGCCGCCCTTGACGGTGAGGTCCTTCAGGGTCAGTTCGCCGCCGTCGGCGACGCGGAAGATCCGGAAGGCGTCCTCGGAGTCCCGCTTGATCGTCGCGTCGTTGCCCTTGATCGTGATGTCCTGCTTGATCGTCGGCAGGCCCGTGCCGGTCTTCTTGTCGGAGAAGTCCAGCTCGTAGGTGCAGTCCTTGGCCAGCTTCAACGTGCCGCCGTGGTCCCGGTTGGCCAGGTCGACGGCCTCGATCAGCTTCTCCTCGTCACAGGGGACCTCACGCACCCGCCCGTGGTCCCGGTCCTCGTCCCGGTCCCGGTCCTTGTCCCGGTCGTCCCTGCCCTGCTTGTCACGGTCCTTGCCGTCCCGACCGTTCTCGTCCGCCCGGTTCTGCTCGTCGTTGGCGTCCTTACCTTCGCCGCCCTTGCCGACGTCGCTGGCGTTCTGCGGCGCGGCCGCGTGGTTCTCCGCGACGCGTTGCGCGTCGTCGGACTTGTTGTCACGAGCGGCGAGGCCACCCAGCGCCGCCAGACCGACGACACCTGTCAGCCCGGCCACGCCGGTGGCGACCCAGAGCGCCCGCCGTTTGCTCGTCGACGGGGTCATCGGGGCCCCGCCGTCGGAAGTCGTTACGTCGTTGGACATCAGAGCCTTCCGCCCTTTCGTGCTCAAAGGGGTCGACCTACCTGAGGCAGGGCGACCAGCTACAAATAGGTTGCAGCCTCTGATGCACACCGTATGAGAAGGATCCTCGCGACGCGGACTTATCCGAGAAAACCCCGCATTCCGCTCACATCGGGGCGGCCGGCGTGACCGGGGCGCGCCGGCACGAAAGGCTCTGACCCAGCGCAAACGGCGACGGGCCCCGCCACCGGTGTCGTAACGACGAGATACGTCGCAGACACCGGCGGCGGAGCCCGCCGCTGGTCGTACTCCCGGGTCAGCCCGGCAGGCGCGGACCCGCCTCGCGCTGCTCGGCCAGCCAGGTCTCCACCTCGTCGGAGCGGCGCGGCAGGCCGGCCGACAGGTTCACCGCGCCGGTCGCCGTGACCAGGATGTCGTCCTCGATCCGGACGCCGATGCCGCGCAGCTCCTCCGGGACCAGCTCGTCCTCGGGCTGGAAGTAGAGGCCCGGCTCGACGGTCAGCACGTAGCCCTCGCCGAGCGCGCCGTCGCGGTACTTCTCCTTGCGGGCGTTGGCGCAGTCGTGCACGTCGATGCCGAGCATGTGGCTGGTGCCGTGCAGGGTCCACCGGCGGTAGACCGTCGAGGCCGGGTCCATCGCCTCGTCCACGCTCACCGGCAGCAGCCCGAGATCCTTCAGCGCCTCGGCGAGCACCCGCATCGCGGTCAGGTGCACGTCCCGGAACGCCACGCCCGGCTTGATGATGTCGATCCCGGCCTGCTGGGCGGCGTAGACCGCGTCGTACACCTGGCGCTGCAGCGGGGTGAACCGACCGTCGACCGGCAGCACCCGGGTCACGTCGGCCGTGTAGAGGTTGCGATTCTCCACGCCCATGTCCATCAGCAGCAGCTCACCGGGGCGGGTGGCGCCGTGGTTGTGCACCCAGTGCAGGATCGTGGCGTGCTCGCCGGCGCCGACGATCGAGCCGTAGCCGACGTCGTTGCCGTCGTGCCGGGCGCGCAGCGCGAAGATCCCCTCCAGCAGACGCTCGGAGACGCGGCGGTCGGCCGGCAGCGCCCGGGCGACGTCCTCGAAGCCCCGCACGGTGGCGTCGCACGCCTCCTGGAGCTGGGCGATCTCCCACTCGTCCTTGACCAGCTTCAGCTCGGAGATGGCGATGGCCAGCTCGCGGTCGCGGGCCGGCTGGCCCTCCGCGCGAGCGCCGTCGAACGGGCGCACGGCCGCGTCCACCCGGGCGTCGAAACCGCGCAACACCCGGGTACGCCCCGGCGCACAGCCGGCCAGCGCCGCGTCCAGCTCGGTCAGGTCGGCGGTCGGCAGCCCCAGCTCGGTCGACTTCTCGCCGAGCGTGTGCCGCCGGCCCACCCAGAGCTCGCCGTGCCGGCTGCGGAAGAACTCGTCGGTCTTCCGCGACGACCGGGGCCGCATGTACAGCGTGGCGTCGTGCCCGGAGCCGTTCGGCCGCAGCACGAGCACGCTGTCCGGGTCGTGGTCGCCGGTCAGGTACGCGAAGTCGCTGCCGGGCCGGAACGGGTGATCGGTGTCGTTGGCGCGTACCTTCTCCCCGCCGGTGGGGATGACCAGGGTTTCGCCGGCGAAGGCCGCGGAGAGCGCGGCCCGCCGCTTGGCGTAGTTGGGCACCTCCGGCCGTGGACCCACCGGCAGCTCGCTGTCCCGCCAGCCCTGCCGCATGAACGCCAGGAACGCCTCGGGGAAGTCCGGGTCGTGCGATTCCGTACCGTCCGCCGCCGGCTTGCCCTGCTGCGCCCGCTCCTCGGCCATGATCCGCCTCCTTGCGCCTCGTCGCTGGTCCAGACGGTACCGCGCGAACCGCGACGGGAAGAGCCTGCGGTGCCGCGACGTCCGCTCCGGCCGCGTGGAAAGATGACCACCATGTGCGGACTCCTGGCCTTCTTCAGCGCGCGCGGCGACGCCGCCGCCCACCGCGACAACATCGCCGGAGCACTGGAGTGCCTGCACCACCGCGGCCCGGACGAGACCGGGGTCGAGGTGGTCGGCGACGCCTCCGGCCGGTACGCGGACGGAGTGTTCGCGCACAAGCGGCTGGCGATCATCGACGTGGCGCTCAGCCACGAGCCGCTGCCCTACGCGGGCGGCCGCTACCTGCTCACCTTCAACGGCGAGATCTACAACTACATCGAGCTGCGGGACGAGCTGATTCGGGACTTCGGCGCCCAGTTCGCCACCAACGGCGACGGCGAGGTGATCGTCGCCGGGTATCACTACTGGGGCGAGCAGGTGCTCACGAAGCTGCGGGGCATGTTCGCCTTCGTCATCTGGGACCGGCAGGAGCGGCGGGCGTTCGGCGCCCGGGACTACTTCGGCATCAAGCCGCTGCACTACCTGGAAACCGCCGACGGCCTCTACCTCGCCTCGGAGAAGAAGGCGCTGCTGCCGTTCTCGCAGTCGGCGTACGCCGGCGACGCCGGGATCGACGCGGCCAACCTGAGCCACTACCTGACCCTGCAGTACGTCCCCGAGCCGGGCACCCTGCACAAGGGGATCAACCGGATCGGGTCGGGGGAGTACCTCACCTGGACGCCGGGCGGCCGGATCGAGGTGCGCCGGTGGTACCGGCCGGTGTTCCGGCCGGCGCCGGTCTCCGACGAGCAGAAGCTCTACCATGAGATCCGGGAGACGCTGCGGGAGAGCGTCCGGATGCACATGCGTTCGGACGTGCCGGTCGGCTCGTTCCTCTCCAGCGGCATCGACTCCACCGCGGTGGTCGCGCTGGCCCGCGAGTTCAATCCGAACATCCTCACCTTCACCGTGGGCTACGACGTCCCGGGCTACTCGGAGATCGACGTCGCCCAGGAGTCGGCCCGGCACCTCGACGTGACCACCATCCCGACCAAGATCGGGCCGCAGGACATGATCGACGCGCTGCCGAAGATCATCTGGCACCTGGACGACCCGGTGGCCGACCCGGCCCTCGTCCCGCTCTACTTCGTGGCCAAGAAGGCCGCCGAGCACGTCACGGTGGTCCTCTCCGGCGAGGGCGCGGACGAGTTCTTCGGCGGGTACACGATCTACCGCGAGCCGCTCTCGCTGAGCGGCGTCAACGGCCTGCCCGACGGCGTGCAGAAGGGGCTGCGGGCGGTCTCCAAGGCCATCCCGCAGGGAGTCAAGGGCAAGAGCTTCCTGCAGCGTGGCACCACCCCGATCGAGCAGCGCTACTACGGCAACGCCCGGATGTTCACCGAGGAGGAGAAGCAGCACCTGCTGCGCCGCTACGACCCCTCGGTCCGGTACACCGACGTCACCGCGCCGATCTACGCCGAGTGCACCGAGCTGGACGACGTCACCAAGATGCAGTACGTCGACCTCTACACCTGGCTGCGCGGCGACATCCTGGTCAAGGCCGACCGGATCTCGATGGCGCACTCGCTGGAGGTGCGGGTGCCGTTCCTCGACCGCGAGGTCTTCAACGTCGCGGCCGGCATCCCGGTGGACCTGAAGCTGCCGCCCCGCTCGGACGCCACCAAGTACGCCATGCGCCAGGCGCTCCGGGGCGTGGTGCCGCCGGCCATCGTCAACCGGAAGAAGCTGGGCTTCCCGACCCCGACCCGGGTCTGGCTGCGCGGCGAGATGTACGAGTGGGCCCGGCACGTCCTGTCCACCTCGGGCGCCGGTGACCTGCTCGACCTGTCGTACGCGATGCGGCTGCTGGAGGAGCACAAGCGGGAGGAGGCGGACCACTCCCGCAAGGTGTGGACCGTGCTGATCTTCTGCATCTGGCACGCCATCTTCGTCGCGAAGACCCTCGACCCGGGCATCCAGCGCAACCAGTCGGCCCTGCTCACCAAGCCGGTCGTCGGCAGCATGGTCCGCTGACGGTCCGGCCCCTCCGGGCCACCCACCGTTGATCAAGAGGTTTGCGTCCGCCGGGGCCCGCTCCGGGGACGCAAACCTCTTGATCGTTTCAGTGGAGGGTCAGCGGCCGGAGCAGGTGACCGCGGCGCCGGTGGTGCTCGCCGTGCCGTTCCACAGTTGGGTGATCGACTGACCGCTGGGCCCGTGCCGAACCTGTCCCAGTCCCGGGCTTCGCCCGCGGCCCAGTTGGCCAATACGGTGGCTTCGGGGCTCATCATGCCGGGCGCTGTGCCAGCCTGGTGCGACAAGATCGGACGGTGGAGGGGACATGGGGTACGCGGTGGTGCTGGGCGAGGCGCTGGTCGACCTGCTCGACGCCGAGCACGACGGGCAACCCGTCTACCGGCAGGCGATCGGCGGCGGACCGCTCAACGTGGCCGTGGCGGTGGCCCGGCTCGGCGGGGACGTCCAGTTCGTCGGGTCGCTCGGCGACGACGCGCTCGCCGACCGGATCCGTGCCTTCCTGCGCGCCGCCGGGGTCGGGCTGGCCGGCGCGGTGACCGTACCGGCGCCGACCGCGCTGGCGGTGGCCACCTTCGCCGGCCCCGAGCCGGACTTCCGCTTCTATGGCGAGCCGCGGTCGTACGCGCTGCTCACCGCCGACGACCTGGACGTGGCGCTGGTCGAGGGCGCCGACGTGCTCTACTGCGGATCGGTCGTGCTGCTCGACCCGCCGGTGCGCGCCGCCGCGCGCCGGGCCTGGTCGATCGCCGGCGCGCTGCGGGTGTTCGACCCGAACGTCCGGCCCCGACTGCTGGGCAGGCCGGGGGCCCTCGCGCGGCTGCGTGAGGTGGTGGCCGAGTTCGCCGCGAGCGCGCACCTGGTCAAGCTCAGCACCGCCGACGCCGAGCTGCTCTATCCCCGGGAGCCGGTCGAGGGGGTCGCCGCGTACCTGCGCGAACTGGGCGCGGGCACCGTCGTGGTCACCCTCGGGGCGGCCGGAGCGCTCGTCGCTGCCGGCCCCGAGGTGGTACGGATCCCGGCGCCGAAGGTCCGGGCGGTGGACGCCACCGGCGCCGGCGACTCGGTGATGGGCGCCCTCATCGCCGAGCTGCTCGTCGACGGTGAGCCCGTGGACCCGGCCGACTGGCAGCAGCGGGTCGCCTTCGCCCTGCGGGTGGCCGCCCTGGTCTGCGAGTCCCCCGGCGGCGCCGTCGCCATGCCCACCCGTGCCGAGGTCTCCCGTCGCTTCCCCTTCTGACCGCCACCCGTCCCGTCGATCATGAAGTGCTGGCAGGGTGCGGATCGGTACCGGTCAAGCACCACCACCTTGTGATCGCGGTCAGAGCAGGGCCGGGGTGGGGCGGGCCAGGGTGAGGACGGCCGTGAGGGAGAGGGCGGCGGCTCCGGCCAGGACCGTGGCCATGGGGATGGCGCTGCCTTCGCCGCCGAGGCCGACCAGGGGTGCGGCGAGCGCTCCGACCACCGACTGGATGCCACCCATCAGGGCGGCGGCGGTGCCGGCGTGCCCCGCGTGCTTGTCCAGCGCCAGCGCGGTGCTGTTCGGCATCACCATGCCCAGCGAGCCGACGAAGGCGAAGAGGGTCACCGCCACGACGGCGAGGCTGTCGGCCAGCGCTCCGGTGAGCACGCCGACGGCGGCCACCGCGCTGACCAGCAGCGTGGCGACCAGCAGTCGACGCGGGCTGAACCGGTCGAGCAGCCGGGCGTTGACCTGGCCGGTGGCCACCAGGGCGAGCGCGTTGAGGCCGAAGATCAGGCTGAACGTGCCACCGGAGACGCCGAAGACGTCCTGGAAGACGAAGGACGACCCGGAGATGTACGCGAAGAGCCCGGCGAACGCGAAGCCCTGGGTCAACGCGTACCCGAGGTAGACCCGGTCGGCGAAGAGCGACCGCATGGTCCGCGCGGTGCCGGCCAGACCGCCGGTGCTGCGGCGCTCGGCCGGCAGCGTCTCGGGCAGCCGCCAGGCGACCGCGGCGGCGAGCAGCAGCCCGATCACGGCCAGCGTGACGAAGACCGCCCGCCAGGAGCCGAACCGCAGCACCAGGCTGCCGACGCTCGGCGCGGCCACCGGCGCCACCCCGAAGACCAGGGTGAGCCGGGAGAAGTACTTCGCGGCGGCCCGGCCGGCGTACAGGTCACGGACCACCGCGCGGGCCACCACCACCCCCATGCCGCCGGCGAAGCCCTGGGCGAACCGCGCCGCGGCCAGCGCCGGGGCGTTCGGGGCGATCGCGCAGACCAGCGCCAGCAGCGCGTACGCAGTGACGCCGACCAGCACCGGCCGGCGGCGGCCCCAGCGGTCGCTGAGCGGACCGGTGACCAGTTGACCGAAGGCGAGGCCGATCAGGCAGGTGGTGAGCGACAGCTGGATCCCGGCCTGGTCGGCGCCGAGGTCGCGGGTCATCGCCGGGAACGCCGGCAGGTACATGTCCAGCGAGAGCGGGCCGATGGCGGTGAGCGTGCCGAGCAGGACGAGCAGCGTCAGCCCGCCCCGGCCGGTCGGCGCGCCGGTGGTCCCCGGCGCGCGCGTGATCGACTGCGCGGTGTCCGCCACGGCAGGTTCCCCCAGGCTCGATGATCTCCGGGTAACCTTAGCTCTGTACCCAGAACTATTGCGCTGTGAAGTAGGTGACCCGATGCGCGGCGAAGAGGCAACCGTCCGGCTCGGCGCCCTGGTCGGGGAGCTGCACCGGCTGCTGCGCCGCAGCGCCGCCGGCCGCGCCAACCGAGTCGCCCTGCCGGAGGCGCAGGTCGAACTGCTGCTGCTGGTCCGCGCCGAGCCCGGGATCAGCGGCAAGGAGGCCGCCCGGCGCCTGGGCACCGCGCCGAACACGGTCAGCACCCTGGTCCGCGACCTGGCCGACGCGGGACTCCTCGACCGGGTACGGGACCCGGTGGACCGCCGGGTGGTCCGCCTCCGCCTCACCGACGCCGCCCGGGCCAGGATGGCAGACCACGAGGCCCATCGCACCGCGCTGCTCGCCGACGCCCTGACCGCCCTCGACCCGTCGGCCCGCGCCGCCGTCCTCGCCGCCGTCCCCCACCTCGACGCCCTGCTCACCCACCTACGCGCCGCCCCTGATCCCACCCCCCGCCCCTGACC
>NZ_JAPFQV010000091.1:0-21131 GCF_033804685.1 Micromonospora sp. RTP1Z1 | reverse complement strand
GTCGGGGTCCCCGCCGTTGGCGGGGACCCCGACGGGGCCCGGTACCCTCGGATGGTGTCTGCCACCTCCCCCTCCGCCGCCCCCGGCCGTCGCGTCGCCCTACTGACCCTGGGCTGCGCCCGTAACGAGGTCGACTCGGAGGAGTTGGCCGCCCGGCTGCACGCCGACGGCTGGCAGGTGACCACCGACGGCGAGGGCGCCGACGTGGTGGTCGTCAACACCTGCGGCTTCGTGGAGAAGGCCAAGCAGGACTCGATCCAGACGCTGCTCGCCGCCGCCGACACCGGCGCCAAGGTGGTGGCCGCCGGCTGCATGGCCGAGCGGTACGGCCGGGAGCTGGCCGACAGCCTGCCGGAGGCGCAGGCGGTGCTGAGCTTCGACGACTACCCGGACATCGCCGCCCGGCTGAACGCCGTGGTGGCCGGCGAGGCGATCGCCGCGCACACCCCGCGGGACCGCCGCGAGCTGCTGCCGCTCACCCCGGTCGCCCGCCGCGCCGTGGCGGTGTCGCTGCCCGGCCACGGCACCCCGACGCGGGTCGCCGCGGTGACCGACGAGCACACCCCGGCCCACCTGCGGCAGGTGCTGCGGCACCGGCTCGACACCGGCCCGGTCGCCTCGCTCAAGCTCGCGAGCGGCTGCGACCGGCGCTGCGCGTTCTGCGCCATCCCCGCCTTCCGCGGCGCCTTCGTCTCGCGTACCCTGGACGAGCTGCTCGCCGAGGCGGAGTGGCTGGCCAAGTCCGGCGTCCGGGAGCTGGTGCTGGTCAGCGAGAACTCGACGTCGTACGGCAAGGACCTGGGCGACCCGCGGGCGCTGGAGAAGCTGCTGCCGCAGCTCGCCGCGGTCGCCGGCATCGTCCGGGTGCGGGTGAGCTACCTCCAGCCGGCCGAGACCCGGCCGGGCCTGGTGGAGGCGATCGCCACCACGCCCGGCGTGGCGCCGTACTTCGACCTGTCGTTCCAGCACTCCAGCGAGCCGGTGCTGCGCCGGATGCGCCGGTTCGGCTCCACCGACCGGTTCCTGGAGCTGCTGGCCGGCGCCCGCGCGCTGGCCCCGGAGGTGGGTGCCCGGAGCAACTTCATCGTCGGCTTCCCGGGGGAGACCCGGGCCGACGTGGACGAGCTGGTCCGATTCCTGACCGAGGCGCGGCTCGACGCGATCGGCATGTTCGACTACAGCGACGAGGACGGCACCGAGGCCGCCGGCCTGCCCGGCAAGGTCTCCGCCGCCACCATCAAGCGCCGGTACGACAAGCTCAGCGCGCTCGCCGACGAGCTGTGCTCGCAGCGGGCCGAGGACCGGGTCGGTTCGACGGTCGAGGTGCTGGTCGACTCGGTCGCCGACGGCGTGGTGGAGGGGCGGGCGGCCCACCAGGCGCCCGAGGTCGACGGCTCGACCACCCTGGTCGCGCCGGACGGCGGTGGGGTGGACCTGGCTGCGTTGCGCCCCGGTGACCTGGTCCGGGCCACGGTCACCGCGACCGAGGGTGTCGACCTGGTCGCCGTACCGGATGAGATGATCTCGGCGGCGCCCGGCGCGGCACGGTGACGACGGGCCCGGACGGAGCGGGGGAGCCACGTGGTGCGGTGCCAGGTACGCCACGGCGGCCGGAGCGGGGTGCGGGCATGATCGGAGCGGAGTCGACGGTGGTGGCCCGGGTGCCGGTGCTCAACGCGGCGAACGCGCTGACCGCGCTGCGGTTGATGCTGGTCCCGGTCTTCGCGGCGACGGTGGTCGTCTCGGTCATGACCCATGCGGGCTGGCGGATGGCCGCCTGCCTGATCTTCGTCGTCGCCTCGGTGACCGACCTGGTGGACGGCTGGATCGCCCGCCGGTTCAAGCTGGTCACCTCGGTCGGCAAGGTCGCCGACCCGATCGCCGACAAGGCGCTGACCGGCGCGGCCCTGGTGCTGCTCTCCTGGTACGACCTGCTGCCCTGGTGGGTGACCGCGGTGATCCTCGCCCGCGAGGTGGGGATCACGGCGCTGCGCTTCTGGGTGCTCCGGCACGGGGTGATCGCGGCCAGCCGGGGCGGGAAGATCAAGACCGCGCTCCAGATCCTGGCCATCACCTGGTACCTGTGGCCGATGCCCGCCGCCCTGACCGGGGTCGGCCCGTGGATCATGGGTGCCGCGGTGATCGTCACGGTGCTGACGGGCTTCGACTACGTCGCCCAGGCCCTCCGCCTTCGCCGCCCCGCCCCCTGACCCACCCCACCCCCGGCCTGCTGCGGCCCGATGATCATGAAGTTGTCGTCCGTCGGCCCGGCGAGTCGTCGCGATGACTTCATGATCAACGGATCCGGGCGGAGGATGGGTAGAGCGGGGAGGGAGGGAGGTCCAGCATGGGGACCGACGCGAACCACGAGCGGACGGTCGGCAGCCCGGCGGCGGGCGTGGTGCACAGCCTGCACGAGCGGCACGAGACCCTCGCGACCGTCGAATCCCTCACCGGCGGGCTGCTCTCCGCCTCGATCGTGGAGATCGCCGGGGTGAGCGGCGTCTACCGGGGCGGCCTGGTGGTCTACGCCACCGAACTGAAGTCCGAGCTGGCCGGCGTACCGGAGGAGCTGCTGACGGAGCGCGGGCCGGTCGACCCGGACGTGGCGGTCGCGCTCGCCGAGGGCGGACGACGGCGCTGCGGGGCCGACTGGGGGCTGGCCACCACCGGGGTGGCCGGGCCGGAGCCGCAGGACGGCAAGCCGGTCGGCCTGGTGTACGTCGCCGTGGCCGGGCCAGGCGGCACGGACGTGCGGCGGCTCGACCTGGACGGCGGCCGGGACCACATCCGCTCGGCCGCGATGATCGAGGCGCTGCGACTGCTGTCCGAGCGGATCGACCACGCCGAACAGGCCGACGAGGCGCGGGCGGCCGACCCGGCGGGCGCCGGTCACCGGTGACGCCGGCCACGGCACCGATCCCGACACGCCCGACGGCGGGTACGCCGCCGGGGGCCGGCGTGGCCCTATCGGCGGGATCGGAGGGGCGGGGCGGGATGTCGCCGGCCCGACCAACGGGTACGGTTGCGGGAAGGCTCCGGCGGTGGACGTCGGCGCCGGAGGCGGCCCGCCGCGTCCGGCGAGGCATGCCCGGCCGGAGATGGTGGTCCCGTCAGGGGGAGGTGCGATGGTCCTGCTACGCCGGGTGATCGGTGACGCCCTGCGGGCGCGCCGGCAGGGGCAGCACCGCACCCTGCGCGAGGTCTCCTCCGCCGCCAACGTGAGCCTCGGCTACCTGTCCGAGATCGAGCGCGGCCAGAAGGAGCCCTCCAGCGAGCTGCTGGCCGCCATCTGCGACGCGCTCGGCGCCCGCCTCTCCGAGCTGCTGCGCGAGGTGAGCGACACGGTCACCCTGGCCGAGCAGATGCCCAACGTGCTGGTCCCGATGGTCGACGAGCCGGTCCCGGCGGCCGCCGTCCGCAAGGCCACCAACCGGGGGGTCCGTCAGGTCACCTCCGACGGCGCGGTGGCCGTCCAGGTCCGCCAGGACTCGCCGCTCAAGGCCACGCTGCGCAGCACCCGGGTCCGCCCCGCGGACCGGGACGTGGTCTGCGCCGCCTGATCCGCGCGCCGCGCTCCATGGCCCGGGTGGCCCCCGCCGCGTAGGGTTGATCAGGGCCGCGTGATCGCCCCCTCGCCGTACCCGTGCCGGGCTGGCGTCGGGCTGGGACGATGGGGACATGCCGCGCGGCCCGCCGGTCGGCCCCGCCCGGCTGGGTCAAGGCGGAGCGACGCTACTGAGGGGACAACGCGGAGATGGCTAACCCGTTCGCCAAGGGTTGGAAGTACCTGATGGCGCTCTTCGGCGCGAAGATCGACGAGCACGCCGACCCGAAGGTGCAGATCCAGCAGGCCATCGAGGAGGCCCAGCGGCAGCACCAGGCGCTGGTGCAGCAGGCGGCCGCCGTGATCGGCAATCAGCGCCAGCTGGAGATGAAGCTGTCCCGGCAGATCTCCGAGGTCGAGCAGCTCCAGGCCAACGCCCGGCAGGCCCTGGTCCTCTCCGACCAGGCCCGGGTCCGGGGCGACGAGGCCGAGTCCGGCCGGTACGAGCAGTCCGCGCAGCTGCTGGCCACCCAGCTGGTCTCCGCCGAGCAGGCCACCGAGGATCTGAAGACGCTGCACGACCAGGCGCTCGGCGCGGCCGGCCAGGCCCGCAAGGCGGTGGAGAACAACTCGATGATCCTCCAGCAGAAGCTGGCCGAGCGGACCAAGCTGCTCAGCCAGCTCGAACAGGCCAAGATGCAGGAGAGCGTGGCCCGCTCGCTGGAGTCGATGTCCTCGCTGACCGCCCCCGGCAGCACCCCGACCCTGAACGAGGTGCGGGACCGGATCGAGCGCCGGTACGCCACCGCGATGGGCCGCGCCGAGCTGGCCGGCAACTCGGTCGAGGGCCGGATGCTCGAGATTCAGAAGGCGACCCTCGACTCGGCCGGGTCGGCCAGACTGGAGCAGATCCGGTCGAGCGTGGCCGGCGAACAGCTCACCGGCCGGCAGGAACGGCCCGCGGTCGGGCAGGGCGGCGAGAGCGCGCCGGCCGCCGACCCGGCGGCCGCCGCCCGACTCGACGAGATCCGGGCCAGCATGAGCCGGGAACGCGGCACCGGGGACAGCACCCCCACGGGCTGACCCGGACGGGCGAGGAGGCGGGAATGGCAGACGAACGAGCGCGGCACTTCCGCCGGCTGCGTCGGTTGCGACGCTCCGCCCGGCGGTGGAGCGTACTGGCCGGTGGGCTCGGCGGCGCCGCGGCCGTGCTGACCCCGTACGCCGGGCTCGGCCTGCCGGACGCGGCCTGGGCCGGCGCCGCCGGCAGCGCCATCGCGGTCGCCGCCTGGCGCTGGATCGACCTGCGGGCGCTCGTCGCCGTGCCGGTGCCCCCGGCGCTCGACCCGGCCGAGGCCGCCGCCCGCTCCCGGGCCCGGCTGGTCGCCGCCGTCGAGCGGCTGCCCGTCGGCCCCGGCGTGCTGGCCGAGGTGCGCCGGGTGCGCTCCCGGCTGGCGATGCGCGGCACCACGGCGGCCGAGGCGTGGGCCCGGCTGGACCGGGCCGCGCTCACCCTGGCCGGGATGGCGGGCCGGTTGACCGGGCTGGCCGAGCCGGCCGTGCGGGAGGCCGCCGCCGCCGACCGCTCGCTGCGGGACCTGGCCGAGCGGGTGGCCAGCGTGGAACGCGCGCTGCGGCTCGCCCCGGCCGAGGCCCGGACGCCGCTCGCCGAGGCGCACGGCACCCTGGTCGCCCAGTTGGACGCCGGGGTGTCCGCGTACGAGCGGCTGGTCGTGGCGGCGGCCGGCTACGTCGCCGAGGACGCCCGCCCGGCCATCGCGCATCCGGCCGCCGCCGGGCTCACCGAGGCGACCGACCTGCTGCACGGGGTGGCCTCGGCGCTCGCCGAGCTCCGGACCGTCGGCATGCCCCTGCGCACCCCCTGAGCCGGGCCGGGGCGGGCGCCCTCACCCCGGGGTGGTGACCGGGATGGGGCCGGTCCAGGCGGAGGTGCCCACGACGTTGAACGACCGGATCCGGTAGTGATAGGTGACCCCCCGGGCCAGCCCGGTGTTGGTGAAGCCCCGCCCGGTGACGGTGAAGGTGGCCAACTCGCGGCCGAACGCCGGGTCGAGCGCCCGCTGCACCACGAACCCGGACCCGGGCCGGGTAGGGGTGCTGGCCGACCAGCTCAGGATCACCGTCCCGGTGTCCGGCGTGGGGGCGGTGGCAGTGGCAATCACCGTGCCCGGTGTGCCGGGCCGGGGCGGGGTGGTCACCGTAGCCACTGTGGACCAGGGTGACGCCGCGCCCAGGTAGGTGGTGCGGACCCGGTAGTAGTACGTGGTGTCCGGGGCGACGGCCGGGTCGACGTGGTTGTCGCCGACCGCGATGGCGGTGGTGCCCGGCCCGCTGGTGAAGGTCGGGTTGGTGGCCCGTTGCACGTCGACCCCGGTGGCGAACGAGCGGTTCGCCCAGCGCAGCGCCACCCGCAGCGGCGCGGCCGGCGGGACCGCCGCGGTCAGCCGGGCCGGCGCGGTGAGCGGCACCGACGCCGGCACGCTGTTCGACCAGGACGAGCAGCTCACCGCGTTCTCCGCCCGGATCCGGTAGTGGTAGGTCACCCCCGGGGTGACCGTGGCGTCGGTGTACCGGGCGGCGGTGGCCGCCACGGTGATCTCGGTCAACCCGGTGCTGAAGGTGGCGTCGGTGGACCGCTGCAACAGGTGGCTGGTGGCCGGCGGGCGGCTGCCGTTGCCGGTCCAGGCCAGCGCGATCGCCGGCAGCGCGGTCGCCGAGCCGGGCGCCGGGGTGGCGGTCAGCCCGGTCGGCGCCCTGGGGGACACCCGCAGCACCAGTGGCCGGCTCATGCCCTGGTCCGCCAGGCCCGCGGCGCGAGTGTGCCAGCGGTACTCCCAGCCGAGGTTGACCAGCTGGTTCACCACCGTGGCGGGCCGCCCGTCGATCGGGCTGACCGGGGAGGCGTCGAGCCGGGCGCCGGCCGGGCGCGTCGGGTCGAGCAGCCGTACGCTGTCGCCGATCTTGAAGGGCAGGGTGGCCGGCACCGGGCGCAGCGCCACCACGACGTCCTCCCGGGGATTGACCCGGACGGTCTCCTTCCAGCCCAGCTCGTTGGCGTCCGGCGGCCGGACCGTGCCGTCCCAGCCGACCCGGTTGACCAGCTGCACGTCGCAGCCCTCCACGTGCACCGGATGGGTCTGCGGCGCGTCGCCGACGATCCGCCAGAGCTGGGTGCCGTCGGCCGGCGCCCCCAGCGGCACGGTCGGGTCGGTCGCGAAGAGCACCTCGGTCGCCGGGTCGACGGGACCGAGCGGCAGGGTGGCCGCGGTGCGCGCCCCGGCCTGCGGGTGGCCGACGCCCAGCCGGCCCACCGCCCGGCCGTGCCGCGGCTCGAAGACCTGCCCGACCGCCTTCACGGCGAGCGGGAGGGTGACCGGGGCGGCGGCGCCGGGCGGGGTGACGCCGACCGAGGCGACGCGCGCCGGTACCAGCGTCTCCCGGGGCGTCCGGGTGCCGAACGCCGCGTCGTACGCCGGTTGCGGCACGATCGGCGGGCGCTGGCTGGCCGCGTACGCGGCGGGCAGGCGCTCGGCGAGCCGGGCCAGGTCGTACCGGGGCGCCGGGGTGCCGGCCACCCGGATCTGGAGCAGGGTCCGGGTGTTCGGGCCGTACCCCGGCCGGGTGGGCGGGAGCCCGCCGACGGCGGTGCGGTCCGGGGCGTCGGTGTGGTGGTCGTACCGCGGGTCGAAGCGGGGCAGCGGGGCGGGGCAGTCGTTGTAGAGGATCAGCGTGGCGCCCGGGGGCACGGTGGCGAAGTCCACCACGACGTCGGCCCGCTCGCCGGGGGCGAGCAGCAGCGCGTGCCCGTCCACGTTGAGCACGGTCGGGTCCTGCCGGTCGTACCGGTAGCCCACCGGCCGGTTCGTCAGCACCATCGGGGCGGGCAGCAGGCCGCACTCGTTGCCGATCTGGATCAGCTCCGGTCCGGCCGCCCGCGGATCCGGCACCCCGCCGTCCCGCCCGTCGCTCGGCCAGGACGCCGGCCGGCCCGCCGCCCGGACCGCCTCGACCGCCGGCACCTCCCCGGCGTCCGGGTCCGCCGGTCCGCCGTCGTCCGGCCACATCGGACCGTCCGAGCGGGCCCGGTAGAGCTGGAGGTTGAGGCTGCGGTCGGCGGAGGCGTTGAGGATCCGGAACCGGTACGCCCTCGGTTCGACGGTCAGGTACGGGTACGCCGCGCCGTTGATCAGCATGGTGTCCCCGTACGCAGCGGGGACGGCCGACGGGTGCGGCACGCCCGGCGTCAGCGGCGGCTCGTCCGGCTCGGCGACCGGGTCGTGGTGCGGGTTCGGCACCGGGGCGACCCAGGGGCTGCCGGCGCCGTCGGGGTCGTGGGTCCACGGCCCGTAGTCCCAGCGACCGGTCGGGTTCGTCCCGGCGGTGCCGTACGGATTCTGCCGGGGCTGGTAGACGTGCGGGTGCCAGAGGTTGCCCTTGGTGCCCCAGCGGTCCCGGTCCCAGGTCGGGTCCTGCGCGGCGAGCTGGTCGTCGTCCGGCACGAATGTCTTGTCCTGGATCACCAGCGGCAGCTGGTCGGCCGGGAGCACGCCGTCGGCGACCAGCCGCTCCTCCGCCGGGTCGGTGAGCAGGTAGAGCGCCAGCTGTCCGGAGTAGACGGTGAGCCGGGACAGGCCGAGGGTGTTGTCGTGCAGCCACATCAGCCGGCCGCTCTGCTCGTTCGGGAAGTAGAGCGTGGTGGCGCCCGCGCCCGGCGCCGGCATGTCCGGCACCGGCGTCAGCCCGACCCCGGTCGGGTACGGGGTGATCTCGCCCGCCGGGGTGACCCACCGCCACGGATTGCCCGCGCTGATCCAGGCCGTCTGCGCGCCGGCCAGGTGCGGCGCCGCCCGGTTCTGCGGGTACGGCGCCGGCCCGTCCAGCGGCCCCACGCCAGCCCCGTCGACCGTGTCGTCGACCGGCAGGAAGAGCTCGCCGGCCCGGCCGGTCGGGAGCTGGTTGATGAACTTGATCCGTACCGGCCGGCCGCGCCGGGCGATGATCAGCGGACCGAGGTGCCAGGGCCGGTCCGGCGGGGGCACGGTGTTGTGCCCGGCCGGGTCGGTGCCCAGGTTGAGCTGGCGGTAGCCGCGCAGCCGGGTGGCCGGCAGGTCCCGGTGCAGCCGCTGGGTGTACTCCTGCAACCCGATCTCGTAGTAGTCGCAGCCCGGCCAGGTGATCGTATCCGCCACCGCCACCGGCAGGTGGGCGCCCAACCCGTTGCGGCCCAGCGGCCCGGGCAGCGGCAGGGCGTCGACGAACTTGCGGATGCCGGTGCCGGGTACCGGCCGGCCGTGCCGGTCCAGCACCGGCAGCGGGCTGCCGGCGAAGTTCGGCACCGGACCGAAGCAGCGCGGCACGGCGGCCGGGTCGAGGCTGGCCGGCGTGGGGTCGCCCGGCCCGCCGGTCCGGGCGGCGGGCACGGTCGGGGCGCGGTCCTCGCCGGTGCGGGCCGCGCGGTCCGCCCAGCTCGGCCGCAGTCTGCGGAACAGGGCCATGGCTCTCCCCGGGATCGGGACGCGACGGCCGCCACTTAGGCGTGGCGAGCGGGCGCGCTGCTGACGATCGGTGAGCACTCCACCGCAGCATGCGACGCGTACGCCGGGATGGGGAACTACCCAATCGTCCCTATCTCGGGCGATCTTGACCGGTTCGTGGAAGTTCTACGGTCCGGAGGGGCGGGGGCGTTCCGGCTGGCAGACCGGACACCAGTAGGTGACCCGCTCACCCAGCTCTTCCTTGCGGATCGCGGTGCCGCAGCGGCGGCAGGGCTGGGCCCGGCGGCCGTACACGTAGCTGGTCTGCCCCCGGTGCAGCGAGCCGGTGGTGCTCTGCGTCCACCGCCCCCGGTTGGCGGCCAGCAACCGCTGCGCCAGGGTGACCGTGCCGGTCAGGTCGGGCACCGCGCCGACCGGCGTCCACGGCGAGACACCGCGCAGGAAGAGCACCTCGCACTTGTAGAGGTTGCCGACGCCGGCCAGGTTGCGCTGGTCGAGCAGCGCCTCGCCGATGGTGGCGTCCGGCTGCGCGGCCAGCCGGCGGACCACCTCGACCGGGTCCCAGTCCGGGCCGAGCAGGTCCGGCCCGAGGTGGCCGACCAGCGACTCCTCCTGGTCCGTCGGGATCAACGCCAGCTCGTGCAGGTGATAGCCGACCGCGACCGCCCCGGCGGAACGGAGCACCACCCGGATCAGGTGCGCCGGCCGGGCGGCCCACCGCTCGCCCGCCGCGTACGCCCGCCAGGCGCCGTCCATCCGCAGGTGCGAGTGAAGCGTCCAGTCCCGCCCGCCGCCGACCGCGCCGCCGGGCCCGGGTGTGCCCCTGGGTCCGGCCGTGTCGTCGGGTCCGGCCGCGTCGCCGGCTGGTCCGGTGCCGGTCGGGGCGGTGAGCCGGAGCAGCAGATGCTTGCCGCGGCTGGCCGACTCGCGGACGGTCCAGCCGGTCAGGTCGGTCGCGGCGAGCTGCGGCACGCGGAAGTCGGATCCGGTGAGCCGGGCACCGGCCAGCGCGCGTTGCAGGACGCGGGCGGTGTTCCAGACGGTGTCGCCTTCGGGCACCTCACCATCTTCCCTCGCCCGGGCGGTATCCGCATGTGTGGCTATATGTGCGGAATCCGGGGCCCCACCGGGCCCGGTGGGCATCGGTCAGGGCCGCTCGTCGGGGAGGGCCGAGCGGACCATGTCCTGGTAACGCGGGTGGCTGGCGCCGTAGACGGCGAAGTTCAGCCGGGCGTGGGTGAGGCTCAGGTCGCCGTTGGGGCCGCCCCGCACCACGTCGGCGTCCGCCTCGGACTGGCCGTCGTCGGTCCAGAAGCAGACCGGGCAGGTGCCCCCGCCGGTCCGGGACACGCAACACGGACAAACGACGGGAACCCAGTGCTCACCCACCGGAGCAGCATTCCACACTCGACGTCGGCCGGGGAGTCGTGATCTCAGGCTCCGGTCAGCGACAGGACGTCCCCGGGGCGTACGGCGAGCAGGTCGACCGCCCGGCCGTCGCGTACCGCCACCGCCACCAGGCCGGCGGAGTCGACGTGGACGACCAGTTCGCCGACCGCGGCGTCGCCGAACGTCCGCCCGCGTACCGCCGTCCGGCCGCCCACCCGGATCCACTCGGGAAGCTGGTCCAGCAGCTCGCCCGGGGCGGCGAGCTGGACGTTGCCGAAGTGGTCCACGGTGAGCACCTCGGCGGCGAACCCCGCGCCGGTCCGCCGGACCACCGGCGCCGGCAGCCGGACCAGCGTCGCCGGGTCGACCGCCGGGCCGGCCCCGGCCAGCGGCGCGCCGAGCGCCAGCCGGGCGGCGACCGGAGCGAAGACGTCCCGCCCGTGGAAGGTGCGGGAGACCCGGGGTGCCAGCCACTCCAGGTTGGTCAGCTCGACGGCGCCGGTGACCCCGCCGAGGGCGTCGGCGGCGTCGAGCAGCAGCCCGTTGTCCGGCCCGACCAGCAGCCCGCCGGGGGCGGCCACGGCGACGCCCCGCCGGCCGGTGCCCACCCCCGGATCCACGACCGCCACGTGCACTCCCACCGGCAGGTACGGCACCGTCTGCGCGAGCACCGCCGCGCCCCGGCGGACGTCCCCCGGCGGCACCAGGTGGGTCACGTCGATCACCCGTACCGCCGGCGCGATCCGGGCGATCATGCCGTGGCACGCCGCCACGAAACCGTCGGCGAGGCCGTAGTCGGTGGTCAGCGAGATGCAGGTGTGGCCGCCCATCCGGGCAGGCTAACGCGCTGCTGCGCCGCCGATGCCACAGGTGGGCTGCCGGCGGCGCGCCTCGAGAGGTGATCCCCCAACAGCGGGTAAAGCTGACAAAAATTCATGAAACAGGCGTTGAGTTCGCGATCCTCGTGGAAGGGTCTTTACGGGCGCCCAACCAGCGTCGGATGACGAAGGGCTCCACGACTTCCCACTCTCCGAACCACCTGGCGCCCCCGTGCCTGCGCCCGCGACAGCTACCAGGTTCTCATCGTGCACGCAGGCTTTCCTGTCAGCCGATCGGAAGGAGCAGAAATGGCGACGAAGATCGCACGGCTGTTGACAATCGGGGCGGTGGCCGCGGCCACCGCCGTAGGCAGTCCGGCGATGGCGGACGACGGCGGCCACGAGGACCACCGGGCTCCCCGCTTCGATGTCATCAACCAGGTGTCGGACCAGAAGCTGGATCAGCATTCACGAAGACGAGTGCTCGTGGATCCGGACGCGGTCAACTCCTGGGGCCTGGCCCTGGGGCCGGACACGCCGCTGTGGGTAGCCAACAACGGCACGAACACGGCCACCGTCTACCGCGGCGGTGTGGACGGCGAGCCCGTCGACAAGGTGGATCTCACCGTCAGCATTCCCGGTGGGCCGACCGGTGCGGTGTTCAACGACACGGACGGCTTCGACGTACCGGGGGCGGGTGGTGATGAGCCGGCCAGGTTCCTCTTCGTCAACGAGAATGGTGACCTCATCGCGTGGAACCCGAACGCGGGGACCGACGGGGTCGTCGTCGCCCACCAGAACCGCGCGATCTACAAGGGACTCGCGCTGCTGAAGACCGACCACGGCAATTTCCTGCTCGCCACCGACTTCCACCACGCGCGCATCGACGTGTTCGATGAGAACTTCGACAAGGTGGACCTGCCGGACTCCTCTTTCCAGGACGAGGACCTGCCCGACGGGTTCGCGCCGTTCAACGTGTTGACGGTCGGCGAGCGGATCTACGTCACCTACGCGAAGCAGGACGAGAACGCCAAAGACGACGTGCACGGTGAAGGGCTCGGCTTCGTCGACCTGTTCACCGACCTCGGCCGGCACGTCCGACGGGTCGCCAGTGAGGGAACCCTCAACGCGCCCTGGGGTCTGGCCATCGCGCCGGAGAGCTTCGGCAAGTTCGCCGGCGACCTGCTGGTGGGCAACTTCGGCGACGGCCGGATCAACGTCTTCGACCGCGACGAGTTCGAGGGTCAACTGCGTGACGACGACGGCGACATCATCACCATCGACGGCCTCTGGGCGTTGCTGCCGGGCACTGAGGAGACGGGCGGCGAGGGAACGCTCTGGTTCAGCTCCGGGCCGGACGACGAGCAGCACGGTCTGGTGGGTCAGTTGATCCCGACGAGCTGACAGTCGGCTCGCACCCGCCGCGTCCCCGGGGTCACCCGGGGGCGCGGCGGCCTGTTCTCCTACGCGCCGCCTTCCGATGCCGCCCCGACCGTGGGTCGAGCCCGCGCTGAGTCACCAACCCGTCGTACGCCGTCCCGGGCGGTCAGCCGCGCAGCCGTAGGCCGCGCGGGGTGGCGCGGAAGCCGGCGGCGGTCAGCGCGTCCCGCAGCGGCGAGGAGTGCACCGCCTCGCCGTCCGCGCGTTCCACCGACATCGCGCCGAGCGCGCCGGAGTGCACCGCGTCGGCGAGCGCCTTGCCCGCGGCGGCGAGGGCGTCGGTGTCGTCGGCGAACGAGAGGATCGTCCGCCCGCCCCGCTCCACGTAGAGCACCAGGTCGCCGCCGACGACCACGACCAGCGCGCCGGCCTTGCGCCCGGCCCGGTGCCCGGTGGTCGGAGCCGCGCCGTCGCCCGAGTCGACCACCCGCTCCGGCCAGGGCAGCGCCGCGCCGTACGGGTTGGCCGAGTCGGTGGCGGCCAGCACCAGGGTCGGCCCGCCGCCGCCCCGGCCCCGGCCGCCGTCGGCCGGATCGGCCAGGGCCCGGATCCGGTCCACCGCGCCCGGGACGGCGAACTGCGCGGCGCCCAGCCCCTCGACGAAGTAACCCCGGCGGGCCGCCCCGCGCTCCTCCAACGCCGACAGCACCGGGTAGACCGCGGCGAAGCCGCCGACCACCTGCTCGGCCATGACCGCACCCCGGGTGACCACCCCGTGCCGTTCGAGCAGCAGGTCGGCGAGGGCGGCGGCCCGGCGGGTCGGGTCGAGGTCCCGCTCGGGCAGCCGCGACCAGCGGCCGGCCACTGTCGGCGGGCCGCTGCGGCCGGGCAGCGCCACCCGGCCGGGACGGCGGTAGCGGGTCCGCGGCGCGGACGGGCGGGACCGGTGGGCGCCTCCACCGCCGAGCGCCGCCCGCAGCGGGGCGAGCGTGTCGTTGGTGAGCTGACCGGCCCAGACCAGGTCCCAGACGACGGCGGTCAGCGCGGCGTCGTCGGTGGCTCGCACCCGGTCCGACAGCGAGCGGAAGAAGAGCGCCTGGCCGTCCGCGAGCGCGTCCAGCACCGCGTCGTGCAGCGGGGTGCGGGTGAGCGCGTCGTCGGGCGGGGGCAGCAGCAGCGGCGCGGCGTCCGCGTACGCCAGGGTGACCCAGCCGTCGCCGCCGGAGATCGCCCCGGACCCGGCCCAGACCACCTCGCCGCTGGCGCAGAGCTCGTCGAGCTGGGCGGGAGAGTAGTCGGCGACCCGGGCGGGCAGCACGAGACGTTCCAGCGCGGAGGCGGGCACCGACGCCCCCTGCAACTGCTCGACGGCGGCGGCGAGGGCCTCCACGCCCCGCGCCGACGAGCCGACCTGCTGCCAGCGGGGCAGGAACGCGGCGAGAGCCCGGGGCGGCACCGGCTCGATCTCCCGGCGCAGCGCGGCCAGCGAGCGGCGGCGCAGCAGGCGCAGCACCTCGGCGTCGCACCACTGGGTGCCGACGCTGTCCGGGGCGAACTCGCCGGAGACCACGCGCCCGGTGGCGGCGAGCCGGCGCAGCGTCTGCTCCACCACGAAGACGCCCAGCCCGAACCGGGCGGCGCAGGTGGCCGCGGCGATCGGGCCGTGGGTGCGGGCGTACCGGGCGACCAGGTCGCCGAGGGGATCCGCCATCGGCGCCAGGTACGCCTCGGCCACCCCGACCGGCAGCGCCACGCCGAGCGCGTCGCGCAGCCGGGCGGCGTCCTCGACGCCGACCCAGCGTTCCTCCCCGGCGATGCGGACCCGCAGCACCCGGCGGGCGGCCTCCAGCTCGGTCAGCCACGCCACCGGCGCGCCCCGCTCGGCCAGCTCGGCCTCGCTGAGGTCGCCGACCACCCGGAGCAGCTCGACCACGTCCTCGGCGTCGCGGGGGCGGCGCTGCTCGGTCAGCCAGCGCAGCTGCCGTTCGGTCTCGGCGAGCACCGCCGGGTCGAGCAGCTCGCGCAGGTCGACCCGGCCGAGCAGCTCGCCGAGCAGGCCCGAGTCGAGCGCGAGAGCGGCGGCCCGCCGCTCCGCGAGGGGGGCGTCGCCCTCGTAGAGGAACGCGCCGACGTACCCGAAGAGCAGCGAGCGGGCGAACGGCGAGGGCCGGTCGGACTCCACCTCGACCAGGCGCACCTTGCGGGCGGCCAGGTCACGCATCAGCCCGGCCAGGGCGGGCTGGTCGAAGACGTCCTGCAGGCACTCGCGGGCGGCCTCCAGGGTGACCGGGAAGTCGGCGTACTCGCGGGCGACGTCGAGGAGTTGGGCGGCGCGCTGGCGCTGCTGCCAGAGCGGCTGCCGGCGGCGCGGGTCGCGGCGGGGCAGCAGCAGGGACCGGGCCGCGCACTCGCGGAACCGGGCGGCGAAGAGCGCGGAGGTGCCGACGGACTCCTCGACGAGCTGGGCGATCTCGTCGGGCTCGAAGACCACCACGTCGGCGCCGGGTGGCTCGTCGGCGGTGTCGGGCAGCCGCACCACGATGCCGTCGTCGGAGGGCATCACCTGGGCGTCCAGGCCGTACCGCTCGGCGAGCCGCCGGCCGATCGCCAGGGCCCACGGGCCGTTGACCCGGGCGCCGAGCACCGAGTGGACGGCGAGCCGCCAGTCTCCCAGCTCGTCGCGGAACCGTTCGACGACCACCGTCCGGTCGTCCGGCAGGGAGCGGGTGGCCGCCTGCTGCTCGCGCAGGTACGCCATCAGGTTGCCGGCGGCCCAGTCGTCCAGCCCGCCGGCGCGCAGCGCGGCGGTCGCGGTGTCGTCGTCCTGCCGGACCAGGGCGCGGACCCGGGCGCCGATGGCGCGGCCCAACTCGACCGGGCGGCCGAGCTGGTCGCCCTTCCAGAACGGCATCCGGGCGGCCTGGCCGGGGGCGGGGGAGACCAGCACCCGGTCGGGGGTGATCTCCTCGATCCGCCATGAGGAGGAGCCGAGCAGGAAGACGTCGCCGACCCGGGACTCGTAGACCATCTCCTCGTCCAGCTCGCCCACCCGGGCGGCGCGTTCCGCGCCGGCCAGGAAGACGCCGAAGAGCCCCCGGTCGGGGATCGTGCCGCCGCTGGTCACCGCGAGGCGTTGGGCGCCGGGCCGGCCGGTGAGCACGTCGGTGGCGCGGTCCCAGACGAGCCGGGGCCGCAGTTCGGCGAAGGCGGTCGACGGGTACCGCCCGGAGAGCATGTCCAGCACGGCGTGCAGCGCCGATTCGGGCAGCTCGGCGAAGGGCGCCGCCCGGCGGACCAGCACGGCCAGGTCGCCGAGCCGCCACGGTTCGAGCGCCACCATCGCCACGACCTGCTGGGCGAGGACGTCGAGCGGGTTGCGCGGGTAGTGCAACTCCTCGATGGCGCCGGCGGCCATCCGCTCGGCGACGACGGTGCAGGAGAGCAGGTCGCCCCGGTGCTTGGGGAAGACCACGCCGCGGGAGACCGCGCCGACCTGGTGCCCGGCCCGGCCGACCCGTTGCAGGCCGGCGGCGACGCTCGGCGGCGCCTCGATCTGCACCACCAGGTCGACCGCGCCCATGTCGATGCCCAGCTCCAGGCTGGAGGTGGCGACCACGGCCGGGAGCTGGCCGGACTTGAGCGCCTCCTCGATGTGCTTGCGCTCCTCACGGGAGACGCTGCCGTGGTGAGCCCGGGCGATCACCGGGGCCGCGCCGGCCGCCGCGCCGGACTGCGCCATCACCTCCGCCGGCTGGCGCGGCGCCCGCACCGGCCCGACCGGCCCACCCCACGCGTCGGCGCCGCGCCCGGGACCGTCGTCGGCGGCCGCTGGCCCGCCGTCCCGCGCCGACCCTTCCGGTACGCCCACCGGCCCCCCGCCGGGCGCGGTGAGCCCGCCCCCCGGCGTGCCGTCGGGCCCGCCCAGGGCGACCGCCAGCTCCTCGGCGGCCAGCTCGTTGAGCCGGGCGCAGAGCCGTTCCGCGCTGCGCCGGGAGTTGGTGAAGACGATGGTCGAGCGGTGCGCCCGGATCAGCGAGAAGACCCGCTCCTCCACGGCCGGCCAGATCGACGCCCGGCGCGGGCCGCCGGGGCCGCCCAGGTCGTCCGCCGGCTGTTCCTGCTCGTCGAGGCGGGTCATGTCCTCCACCGGGACCTGGACGCTGACCTCGATGGTCTTGCTGCTGCGGGGCTGCACCACGTCGACCGGGCGGGCTCCGCCGAGGAAGCGGGCGCAGACGTCGATCGGCCGGACGGTGGCGGAGAGGCCGATCCGCTGGGCGGGCGCCTCCAGCAGCTCGTCGAGGCGTTCCAGGGAGAGGGCCAGGTGGGCGCCGCGCTTCGTCCCGGCGACCGCGTGCACCTCGTCGACGATCACCGTCTGGATCCCGCGCAGCGAGTCCCGGGCGGCGGAGGTGAGCAGCAGGAAGAGCGACTCGGGGGTGGTGATGAGGATGTCCGGCGGGGTGCGGGCGAAGGCGCGGCGCTCGTCGGCCGGGGTGTCGCCGGTACGCATCCCGACGGTGATGTCCGGCGGGGCGACGCCGAGCCGGGTCGCGGCCTGCCGGATGCCGGCGAGCGGGGCGCGCAGGTTGCGCTCCACGTCGACGGCGAGCGCCTTCAGCGGGCTGACGTAGAGCACCCGGCAGCGCTGCCGCGCTTCGGCGGGAAGGGGCTCCTTGGCCAGCCGGTCGAGCGACCAGAGGAACGCGGCGAGGGTCTTGCCGGAACCGGTGGGGGCGACGACCAGGGCATTGCGCCCGGCGGCCACCGAACGCCAGGCGCCGGCCTGGGCCGCAGTGGGCGCGGCGAACGCCGCGGTGAACCACTCCCGGGTCGCCGCGCCGAAATCCGCCAGCACCGCCACGTCCCCGCCGGTCACCTCTTTCGCCACGCCTCCCATCCTGCCCCGCCGGTGCGACATCCGGCCTTCGGTGGGCGCGGGTTCTGTCCGGCTCCGGCTCTTACGCGACGGATGCGACGTTGAACGCGTTAAGTCTCACTTAACTGCTTGCTTCTGTGGCGCAACATAAAGTAACTTCACTCGCAACGCAGCACGGGGTGGAGGGCTTTGGATGACCGTCGACGAGCGAGGCTCCGGGCCCGTGACCGACGTGCTCATCCGTAAGGTCGACAGCCATCTCGCCGCGCTCCGCACCGGCCTGTACGGCCCCGAGCTGGAACTCGCCGAGCAGCTCGCCCGCTGCCTGCGGGAGCTGGTCATCGCGACGGCCCGGTCCAGCGCCGCCGACCGGGCACTGGTGCGCGCAGCGGTGCACTACTTCGTCCTCCGCCGGGAGAGCCGTGGCCGGCTGCTCTCGGTGCGGTCCCTCGCCGCCGCCCAGCGGGTGGTCAACAAGGCCGTGCGCCAGCTCGGCCGTCCCGACCTGCTGGTGGAGACCCGCCGGGAGCGGCCGTCCCGCGCGCCGGCGCTCTCCGCCGGCGACGGCGCGTTCCGCTGACCCGGTACCCCGTACCGCGTCGTTGCCCCGGTCCGGCCCCGGCCGGGCGGTTTTCCCCAAAACCGCCCCTGGGCCGGCGATCTGACGTCTGATCGGTCGTGGCCGGCGCGTGCCCGTCCCGGCGTGCGGTCCCACTCGACCTGGAGCGCGCGTGCTCGTACTGCTGATCCTGCACCTGGTGGCGGCCCTGCTCGCCCCGCTGCTGGTCCGCTGGTGGGGTCCGCGCGCCTGCTACCCGCTCGCCCTCGCGCCGGCCGCCGCGTTCGGCTGGGCCGTGGCCCACACGCCGGCGGTCCGCGACGGCGGCGCGGTCGTCGAGACGTACCCGTGGATCGGCCAGCTCCACCTCGACCTCGCGCTGCGGGTCACCACCCTGTCCTGGCTGATGGTGCTGCTGGTCGGCGGCGTCGGCGCGCTGGTGCTGGTCTACTCCGCCCACTACTTCCACCCCGGCTCGGCGGGGCTGGCCCGGTTCGCGGCCGTGCTGGTCGCCTTCGCCGGGGCGATGCTCGGCCTGGTGGTCGCCGACGACCTGCTGCTGCTCTACGTCTTCTGGGAGCTGACCACGGTCTTCTCCTACCTGCTGATCGGGCACAGCACCGAACGGCGGTCCAGCCGCTGGGCGGCGGCCCAGGCGCTGACCGTGACCACCCTCGGCGGGCTGGCCATGCTGGTCGGCTTCCTCCTGCTCGGCCGGCACGCCGGCGGCTACCACTGGTCGGCGATCGCCGCCGCGCCGCTGCCCGGTGGCCGGTACCTCGCCGTGGCGGTGCTGCTGATCCTGACCGGGGCGCTGGCCAAGTCCGCCGTCGTGCCGTTCAGCTCCTGGCTGCCGGTGGCGATGGCCGCGCCGACGCCGGTCAGCGCGTACCTGCACGCGGCGGCGATGGTGAAGACCGGGGTCTATCTGGTCGGGCTGCTCGCCCCGGTGCTCGCGGTCGCCGGCCCGTGGCGGCCGGTCACCGTGGTCGCCGGGCTGGTCAGCCTGGTAGCCGGCGGCTGGGCGGCGCTGCGGCAGACCGACCTGAAGCTGCTGCTGGCGTACGGGACGGTCAGCCAGCTCGGCCTGCTGACCGTGGTGATCGGCGCGGGCACCCCGAAGGCCGCGCTGGCCGGCGCCGCGATGCTGCTGGCGCACGCGCTGTTCAAGGCGGCCCTGTTCCTCGTCGTCGGCCTCCTCGACCACTGCGCCGGCACCCGTGACCTGCGGGAGCTCTCCGGGGTCGGGCGGACCGCGCCGCTGCTGGCGGTGGTCGCCGGGCTCGCGGCCGCGTCGATGGCCGGGCTGCCGCCGCTGTTCGGCTTCGTCGCGAAGGAGGCGGTCCTCGCCGCCTTCACCGACCGGCCGCTCGTGCTCGCCGTGCTGGTCGGCGGCACCGCCCTCACCGTCGCGTACAGCATCCGTTTCCTCTGGGGCGCCTTCGGCGTCCGCCCCGGCACGCCGCCCACCGAACTCGCCCCCGCCCCTGCCGCGATGCTGGCGCCGCCGGCCCTGCTCGCCGCCGCCGGGCTGGCCGCCGGCCCCGCCGCCGGCTGGCTGGGTGGCATGCTCCGGCCGTACGCCGAGCTCTTCGGCCCGGTGGAGGAACACCTCGCGCTCTGGCACGGGCCGACCCCGGCGCTGGGCCTCTCCGCGGTCGCGGTCGCCGGTGGCGTCGCGCTGCACGCGGTACGCGGCCCGCTCGCCCCCGCGCTGGCCCGGCTCCACTTCCCGGTGGGCGGCAACCAGGGCTACGAATGGGTCACCCACCGGTTCGACCGGATCGCCATCGAGGTCACCGGCGCCACCCAGCGCGGCTCGCTGCCGCAGTACCTCGGCGCCATCCTGCTCGCGCTGGTGCTGGTGCCCGG
Organism: Micromonospora sp. RTP1Z1; assembly: GCF_033804685.1. Lineage (NCBI taxonomy): Bacteria > Bacillati > Actinomycetota > Actinomycetes > Micromonosporales > Micromonosporaceae > Micromonospora > Micromonospora sp. RTP1Z1. The sequence goes on along the minus strand of NZ_JAPFQV010000091.1, from coordinate 1,171 downwards.
CGCGGCGATGCTGTCCGCCCGCCCCTGGCGGGAGCGGATCGCGCTCTGGGACACCCCCGCCCAGCTGGTGGTCTGCCTGGTGATCGCGGTGGCGGCGGTGCTCGCCGTCGGCGCCCGCCGCCGGCTCACCGCGATGCTGCTGGTCGGGGTGACCGGCTACGGCACCGCGATGATGTTCGTCCTCTACGGTGCCCCCGACCTGGCGCTCACCCAGTTCCTGGTGGAGACCGTCACCATCGCGGTCTTCGTGCTGGTGCTGCGCCGGCTGCCGGAACGCTTCTCGGCCCGGCCGCTGCGCCGAAGCCGGTGGCTGCGGCGGGGGATCGGGGTGGCGGCCGGGGTGGTGATGGCCGGCCTCGCCCTCGCGGCGGCCGGCGCCCGGCGGACGCCGTCGATCTCGCTCGCCTTTCCCGACCTGGCGGTCGCCCAGGGCTACGGCCGCAACGTGGTCAACGTGACCCTGGTCGACATCCGGGCCTGGGACACCATGGGGGAGATCTCCGTGCTGGTGGTGGCGGCGACCGGGGTGGCCAGCCTGATCTTCGAACGGTCCCGCACCGGGCCGCGGCCGCGCCGCCCCGCGCCGTCCGGGCGCCACCGGGACCGGCGACCGGTCTGGCTGCGCGGCGGGGCCACCCTGCGCGAGCGGCGCCGGTCGATCGTCTTCGAGGTGGTCACCCGGCTGATCTTCCACACGGTGCTGGTCTTCTCCCTCTTCCTGCTCTTCTCCGGGCACAACGCCCCCGGCGGCGGTTTCGCCGGCGGCCTGGTGGCCGGCCTCGCCCTCGCGATCCGCTACCTGGCCGGCGGCCGGTACGAGCTGGCCGAGGCGGCGCCGGTCGGGGCGGGGACCGTGCTCGGCGCCGGGCTGGCCGTCTCCGTCGGCACCGGCGTGATCGGGCTGCTCCGCACCGGATCCGTGCTGGAGAGCGTGAAGGTCGACCTCTGGCTGCCCGCCGTCGGCCACTGCTACCTGGTCACGTCGCTCTTCTTCGACATCGGCGTCTACCTGATCGTGGTCGGGCTGGTGCTGGACATCCTGCGCAGCCTCGGCGCCGAGGTGGACCGGCACATCGAGGCGAGCGGCGGCCCGGAGGGGGGCCTGGCGGTCGAGCGGGAGGGGGACCGGACGTGAGCGCGAGGAGTGAGCCGGTTCTGCGAGCCCCGCAGT
>NZ_JAPFQV010000090.1:0-21413 GCF_033804685.1 Micromonospora sp. RTP1Z1 | reverse complement strand
CTGAGTTCAGGGGGTCGGCGGATGCAGCCGTCGGTCTCTCCCTGGAGTTCTTCCCCGGTGAGGTCGTCTACACCGTGCTGCCCGCTGCCGAGCTCATCGAGGCGGAGGGGCGCCACATCGCCGGCCTGCCCCGGCCCGAACGGGCGGTCCTGGCCACGCCCGACACGACGCTCAGCCCGGTGCTCGCAGACGGGCTCCACGTGGTCGACCCGGGAATGGTGGTCGTGACCGACCGCGCCGTCGTCTTCCTCGGCCACGATGGGGTACGCGAGTGGACCTACGCGCGGCTGAGCGGGGTGGCACACGATCGGCGGGCACCGTTCACCCTGATGCACACGGTCGACGAGAACAGCATCTCGGGACTGCTCCTGCCGCCGGCCGCCGCCGACGGATTCCGGTTCCACGTGACCCTGGCCTTCGCCGACGCCATCGGCGAGCGCGCAGCCGTCGTGGCTCAGCTTGACCAGGTGATCGCCGCGCACCAGCATGCGCGGCCCTCACCGCCGGTCATGGTCACCTCGGATCAGGCCCCACTGACCGCGATCGTCACGACGCTGAGTCTCGCCATGGTCGTCGGGCTGGCTGTTGCCCTCTCGCCGATCGCCCATTCCTCCGCTCCCGGCGGACCCGATCAGCCGCCCCGCGCCGCGACCGGTCCCGCGGAAATTCTCCCGACGGAGGCGGTGGGGTTGCGCATCGTGTCGCCCCGCGTACCTGAACCCGCAAACAGCGCCTCGGGCCGGTGAAGATCGCCGGCCAGCTGGCGATGCCGGCCTCGGCCGTGCACACGGGCTGACCCGCTGCCGGATCAACCGGCTGTCACACATCGACCGCGCCACCGGCGAGTCGATCCGCCGTTACGAACACGACCGGCCCGGCGCGATGCTGCACGTCGACGTCAAGAAGTACGGCAATATCCCCGACGGCGGCGGCTGGCGCTACGTCGGCCGCGTCCAGGGCGAGCGCCACCGGCAAGCCACCGCCCGACGCACCGGCGCCCGTAAACACCCACCACGATCCCGCATCGGTAACGAATCGTGCGGTCGGCTCGCAAAAACGGACCCTTTCGTGATCTAAACGATCGCCATTGACCGCCGAAAGGTCCTCAGACCCAGGGTGGGTTGGCGTCATCACCATTGCGGTGGCCGGGCCGATATGCCCGTGGCCAATTCAGCAGGCCCGTCGGGTAACCGACTGAAGCATGACGGAGATGCAGGGGGGACTGTTGTACTGGCGCCCACCGCAATCGGAGGCGCGGGACGATGACGCCAGACCCCTGGGTGCTTCTGCCGTTGCAGCACGGCTTCGTTTTCATCAACACGTGGCGTTCTCGGCCGGCCGTTGTGCTGTCTCCCCATCGCGGTTGACCCATTTGGTGGGCGAAGCGGACGTCCGGTCAGCGACGCGCAAGCAGGAGACCGTATTTGACCCGGAGTGTTATTCGGCGGCGGGAAGGATGAAATCATGAACGGGCTCAGGCGGTTCGCTGCACTGTTGCTGATGTTGTCCGGGCTGGTTCTACTGCCGACGGCGCCGCCTGTTGCGGCCGCGGAGTGCGGCTGTACCAACACGGGCCCGTGGCAGGCCCCGAAGACGGCGGCTCCCGCGGCTCAGGCGACGTCGCCCAACGGAGGACGGTTCACCCTCCAGACGTCGCAGTCGGCGACGCAGGTGACCCTGACCGTCAAGACCGCGGCGACGGGCGCGACCGTGGAGAGCTTCACTTTGCCTCTGTCGAGGGTCGCGTGGGGATTCAGCCCTGACGGTGACCGCTTCATGATGCGCAGTGGCTTCCCCGGTTCGTCGACGTTGGACACCGTCACCCTCTACGACCTCAACGCGGATCGCCAGGTCTACCAGTCGAGCGTCACCGCGGGGTTCGCCGCAGCCTTCAGCCCGCACGGGCGATGGTTCTTCCTCAACGTCCTGAACGGCCCGGGCAACGCCCAGATAGACGTCATCGACTCCGTCACCGGGGCCCTCGCTCTCGACACGACGGTGATCTTCTCAAACGTCCCCGGCAGCCCGGGCGACCAGTACGGGTCGGTCGGCACCGGATTCAGCTCCGGGGCTGACGACCGCAGTTTCGTGTGGGCGTACCGCACCACCAACGGCACCGTTGAGCTCAACGTGCGCAACCTCGCCACGCGGGCGAACGTCGTCTCGACCACCGTGAACACGGCAGCGTTCTGGCGGTTCAGCCCCTGCGGCGACGCCTTCGGCCTGGTCACCCAGCCGAACGCCACCACGGCGTCAGTCCGGCTGTCCCGCACCGCCTCCATCGGCTACCTCGGAACGGAAAAGACCTTCAGCCCCCTGCCGGCCGACATCGCGTTCAACACCACTTCCACCCAGCACCAGGTGAAGACGACCGCCAGCAACGGCACGGTGACGCCCACCAACATCGTCGCCAACACCGCAGGCACCGCCTGCACCGCCGCGCCCGCGCTGTCGTCGGTCACCCTTGACCGCACCACCGCAGTCGGCGGCACCCAAAACGCCAACGGCACGATCACCCTGACCGCGCCGGCGGCGACAAGCGGCTTCCCCGTCACCCTGACCAGCAGCGACACCTCCGCCGCGACAGTGCAGGCCAGCGTGACCGTCGCCTCCGAGGCCACGACCCGAACCTTCACCGTCACCACAAAGTCCGTCACCGCGACCAAAACGGTGACCATCACGGCCACCGCGGCCGGCGTGAGCAGAACGGCAACGCTCACGGTCACCCCGGCCACCGCCACCCCACGGGTCGCGTCACTGTCGCTCGCGTCGCCAAGCGTGTCGGGGGGCGCCACCACGACCGCGACGGTGAACCTCTCCAGCGCCGCACCGTCGACAGGCGCGACAGTGACGCTGTCCCGCACGGGACCCGTGACCGTGCCGGCGACCCTGCTGGTCCCGGCCGGCCAGACGAGCGGGCAACTGACGGTTGCCACCTCCACCGTCACCGCGGACACGCCAGCGACCGTCACGGCCACCGCGGGCGGCGGCTCGGCGACGGCGAACCTGACCGTACTCGCCCAACAGACCACGTCGCCGAACGCCGTCGTGTCCGACGACGCCTGCCGTGCCGCCACCCTGCCCGCCAACGACGACGGTTCAGCCGGCCCAGTTCAACTGCCCTTCACCGCCAACTTCTTCGGCCACCAGTACGGCTATCTCTACGTCAACAACAACGGCAACGTCACATTCAACAACCCGATGTCGACGTTCACCCCGTTCCGGATCACCAGCAGCACCCCGCCGATCATCGCCCCGTTCTTCGCGGACGTGGACACGAGAGGATCCGGATCCGGGCTGGTGACCTACTCGACCAACGACCGCCCGGCCACGTTCGCGGGCCGACCCGCGTTCTGCGTGAACTGGATCAACGTCGGCTACTACTCGTCCCAGACAGACAAACTCAACAGCTTCCAGCTCCTGCTGGTCGACCGCAGCGACATCGCCGCCGGTGACTTCGACATCGTCATGAACTACGACACCACCCGGTGGGAAACCGGATCGGCCAGCGGCGGCTCCAACGGGTTCGGCGGCAACTCCGCAGGCGCCGGCTACTCGGCCGGCACCGGCAACCCCAGCCAATTCTTCGAGTTTCCGGGAACCCTGGTGCCCGGGTCGCTGCTCGACAACAACGCCTCCACCGGCCTGACCCGCACCAGCCGCGGCACCCTGCAGTTGGGACGCGACATCTTCGAGGTCCGCAACGGTGCGGCGCCCACGGGCGGCACCGTCACCGGAACCGTCACCGACAACGCTTCACCCGCCAACCCGCTGGCCGGCGCCCCGGTCCAGGTCTGTCCGGTCGCCGGCGGCCTGTGCGCGGCGCTCACCCTGACCGGCTCGAACGGCCGGTACCAGGCGACCGGCGTGCCGGCCGGGTCCTACCTGGTCACCGCGACGCCGCCGGCCGGCTCGACCCTCAACCGCGGCACCGCGGGCCCGGTCACCGTTTCGGCGGGTGAGACCACCACGCAGGACATCGTGTTGGACGGACCGACACCGCCGCCCGCGGGCACGACCATTTCGCCGTCGACGACGAACGGCCAGGGCATTCCCACGGTCTACTGGCAGAACCCGCTGGACCTCGACACCACCGGATGCGTCGGCGGTCAGGCGAGCTACCAGGTCGTGCAGAACGGGACTGCCATCGCCTCCGGCGCCATGACCGAGGGCCCCGACGGCCACTACACGGCCCAGATCCCACCCCTGTGGCCGGAACACGGCGACGCGCAAGTCAAGATCCACATCGATTGCCCGACCGGAACCCCTGACCAGGACGTCCAGTTCGACATCTACATCGACCCGTCCGGCAACGTCCTCACCCTCGCCGGCAATCCCGTACCCGACGCCGTCGTCACCCTGTACCGGTCGGACACCTCGACCGGCAGCTTCGAGCAGGTGACCGCGGGCTCCGCGGTGATGTCGCCGTCCAACCGGCAGAACCCCGACATGACCGACGCGCAGGGCCACTTCGGCTGGGACGTGATCGTCGGCTACTACAAGGTCCGCGCACAGCGCGACGGGTGCACCGGGCCTGACGGAGCCGCCTACGTCGAGACCGCCGTCCTGACAGTGCCGCCGCCCGTGACAGACCTCGACCTGCGGCTCGACTGCCCCGACCTCGACGCCCGCGACACCGACCCGCCGATGGTCACCGCGACGCCCGACCGGTCGGCCAACACCGCCGGCTGGTACAACGCCCCGGTAACGGTCGTGATCGCCGCGACCGATCCTGGCGACGACGCCAGCGGGGTCGCTGACATCACGGTGACAAGCACGGGCGCGGCCACCGGCAGCACCACCTACCCGGGCGACCGCGCCCAGGTGAGGGTCGCCGCCCAGGGCGTCACGACCCTGACCTACACCGCCACGGATGCGGCCGGCAACACCTCGCAGCCGCAGTCGCTGGTCGTGCGGATCGACACGGTCGCACCGTCCGTGCAATGCAGCGCCGACCCCGCGGCGCTGTGGCCGCCGAACCACACACCGCGCGACGTCACCGTCACCGTCACCGTCAGCGACTCCGGCTCCGGGCCCGCCGGCTTCACACTGAAGTCGGCCAGCAGCAACGAGCCCGACAACGGACTCGGCGACGGCGACACCGCCGGTGACATCCAAGGATGGGCGACCGGGACGTCCGACACGACCGGTCAGCTGCGCGCGGAACGGTCAGGCTCCGGCAGCGGCCGCACCTACACACTCAGCTACCAGGCCATGGACCTCGCTGGCAACAGCACAACGTGCGCTGCCCTCGTGACAGTGCCGAAGTCACAGGACCGGTAGCGGCAGAGAGGCACACCCCACTGCGCGCTGAGACATCGTCGTTGTCGTCGTGCCGCCCGTACTCACGCACAACGAGGACGGGCGACACGACGACGAGGACCTGCGGCTGTGGGTAGTTGCTGACGAAGCCAGACATTTGAGCTGGGGCCTCAACGGTAGGCGAACAGGTTCAGCCGCCGACCCGCCAGCCCTGTGTCCGGGCCAGGTTCGCGAGCTTGTTCCAGTCCTCGTAGTCGACGTACTGGCCGGCCGGGCAGGGCAGGCTGACCACCGGCGGCACGTTCCATCGGGGCGCGGTGAGGTTCGGCGCCGACGTGAAGTCGAGCGCCTCGGCCAGGTTGTTGGCTGCCGCGTCCCGCGGGGTCAGCGGGGGCAGCCCCCACCGCCACTCGATCATCTTCAACACCGATGTGTGGTCGTACACAGTGTGCGAGACGTACCCGCGGCGCGATCGGGGGGAGATCAGCAGGCACGGGGTGCGGAAGCCGCGTAGCCCGGTGCCGAGATCCGGACGGGCGTCGGGCGCGATGCCCGGCGCGACGTGGTCGAAGAAACCGCCCCACTCGTCGTAGTTGACCACCAGGGCGGTACGGCCCCACGCAGGCCCCGCGGTGACCGCCTCGTAGACCTGGTTGATGAAATGCTGCCCGGCGCGGATGTCGGCGTGCGGGTGGTCGTCCGCCGACGATCCGGTCCCCTCGTCGAGGAACTTGGGGTCCAGGAAAGACACCGCTGGCAGGGTGCCGGCGTTGGCGTCGGCGAGGAACTGCGGGTAGGTCCGGGTGATCGGCAGGTACTTCGTGCCGTACAGGGCCAGGAACGGCACGTCGTAGTAGTAGTACGCGTGCGACACCCCGGCGCCGCCGAGCCGGTCCCAGATCGTCGGCATGGTGGCGGTCGCCGTCGAGTTGTGGATCCGGTCGGTCTGCGCGCTGTGCTGATAGAAGCGGTTCGGGTACGTCTCGGCCATCGTCGCCGAGAAGTACCGGTCAAAGCTCGTCCAGTACGGCGCGGCATACCCGTAGAAGCTCAGGTCGCTCTGCGTGTAGTAGCCGATAGCGAACTCGTCGTTGTCACCCGATCGCAGCCACCCGTCGCAGCGCCCACCGTTGAGCTGCACCCGGCCGCCCTCGTACGAGTGGTCCGGGTCCGGGTGGTCGCAGCCCTGGAAGCCGGTCAGGTGATACGTCCGGTGCTTGACCCCGGCCCGGTCGACGTACGTCAGCCCGGCCTGCCGGCCGTCCGCCCCGGGCAGCCAACCGAGGTAGTGGTCGAACGACCGGTTCTCCATCATCAGCACGATGATGTGGTCAATGCCGGACGCCGCCGGATCGGGCAGGGCCGTCGCGGCTGCGGCGGCGTGGGCAGCCGTCCCCGTCAACGCGGCGGCTCCCGCCGCTCCGGCCCCGACCAGCAGTTGACGGCGGCTCACGCCGTTGCTGGGCGCCATCAGGCGGTCCCGAAGACGTCGAGGCCGAAGCCGCGGGCCTGCTGGGCGTAGCCGAGCGGGGACAGCCCGAAGCTGTCCTCGACGGTCCGCAGCAGAGAGTAGTGGTTGTACGCGGTGTCGTTCGATGAGCCTGGCGCGACGAACGGCGACAGCACGAGCGCGCCGGTCCGGCCGCCGCCCATGCCGTAGATGCCGGGCAGCGCGGTGTTCGGCCCGGGACCCTCACCGCAGCACGCGGCTGCGCCGTCCGGCGTGCCGGTGTCGGCCTCGTCGAACGTGATGACGAGCATCCCGTCCTTCTTGTATGCCGGCGACGCCGTGATCCGCTGCACCCACACCTTCAGCCATTCGTCGGCCGCCGCCAGGCCGCCCGTCCGGCCGTCGACGCACGGGCTGTCGTGGGCGTCGTTGCAGAGGTTCGGGGTGATGTACGACATGTTCGGCGTGGTCGAGTCCGTCTGCAGATCCGTGGTCAGCTGCTTCAGGTCCACGTCGTCCGCCATGCAGGACGGCGAGTCGATGATCGAGTGGAAGTACACGAACGGATTGTGCCGGGCCGCGTACTGGTCACCGACCCGCGCCTTCTGCGTGTCATCCGCGGCGTTCAGCTGCGGGTGGCGGCACGGCGTGCCCATGTCCTCCATGTAGCCGCGCCACGTGCGGCCCTTGGCCTGCAACTGGTCCGCGACGGTCCGCACCGACGACGGGTAAACGCAGCCGTCGCCGACGGCCTGCTGCGGGGCCACCGTGCCGCCGGCGACGAAGTCCGAGTAAACCTGGCAGTCGCCCTGCGTCTGCTTGCTCGGCCCCTGGCCGCTGACCTGCGCAATGTAGTTCGGCAAGCTGTTGTGCGCGGTGCCGTAGTACTGAGACAACAGCTGCCCCTGGGCGCGCAACTCCCGGCTCAGGTACGGCGCCGGTGATGACGGTCCGAACGTCTCTTCGTAGCCCTTGTTCTCCAGGTTGATGACGAACACGTGGCCCACCGACGGGGGTCGGGCGGCCTGCGCGCCGTCGGCGGGCAGCGCCAGCGCACCGCCGACGGCTGCGGTCAGCGCGGCGACGGCACCGGCCAGGTTTGGTCGCACCATGAGTCGGATCACCTCCTGATCACCTTCGAGGGGGACAAACTCCAGCGACCGTTTCCAGCCCAGGTGAACAGCAGGTGGCATCGGGCTGTAGACCTGGCGAAGCCGGTCAGGGAGGGTGCGAGGATTGTCCGGCGATGGTCCGGGTGGTGCTTGCCGACGACGAGCCGCTCCGTCCGCGCCGGCTTCCGGGCGCTGCCCGGAACGCCACTGACGACGTCACCTCCTTCACCCGCATCCGGTCGCATCCTGCCGGCCACCGCAGGATGCCCTTGCCCGCGAGGACATCCTGCCGCCGCTGTTACGTCTCGCGCGCAGCACCACCCGATCCCCAGATGAAGCGCTGTCGCATCCTGAGGAGAGGTCTCATGTCGATCGCCCGGTTACTCGCCGCCACCGCGGTTGCCACCGCCCTCTTGGCCGTCGCCGCCACGCCCGCCCAGGCGGCTGTCAACGATCCGTTGTACGACAAGCAGTGGGGCCTGCGGCAGATCCACGCCGAACAGGCCTGGGCTACCACCACGGGAACCGGTGTGGTGATCGCGGTCGTGGACACCGGTGTCGACCTCAGCCACCCGGACCTGAAGTCCAAGCTCGTGCCCGGCGCGACCTTCGTCGGCTGCGGCCCTACCTCCTGCGACAACGGCGACTGGCGGGGCCCCAACGGCCAGCCCGACGCCGACGACGAGCACGGCCCCCACGTAGCGGGCATCGCGGCCGCGGCCACCGGCAACGGCGTCGGCGTCGCGGGAGTCGCCCCCGACGCGAAGATCATGCCGATCAAGGTGCTGGAGGCGGGCAGTGGCAGCTTCGCCGACATCGCCGCGGGCATCCGCTACGCGGCCGACCACGGCGCCAAGGTGGTCAACCTCAGCCTCGGCGCGCAGCCGGGCTCCCAGGCCCTCACCCTCACCGGACTCGAGTCCGACGCGACCGAGGCGATCGCGTACGCACGAGCCGAGCAGGTCGGGGCCGTCGAGTTCCGGCGCGTACTGCATCAGGACCCTCCCCACGCACGGCGTTGCAACCATCCGACTTGATATGGATGGCTAGCGATGTGAGGGGTCGCGGGACTCGGCCACTCCGCAACATCTGTTGGCTCAACCGAGGTGGGCGGGCCCGGCTGGTCACCTGGACTGCAACTGTGCGGTCGCCGTCCAGGCAAGTTCGCGGCTCCCGCTCACCGGCCGGTGGCTGGACTTCGCCAAGGTGGACATCGTGGGAGACGCGGCCGGGACGGTCACCGCCCGGCTGCTGGTGGCCGGCCCGATGATCGGGGGAACCCAGGTGACGGCGTTCCCCGGGCGGTTCCTGGTCGACCGCCGGTTCGTCCTCACCGCCGTGGCCATTCCGGTTTCCGATCGCGCCGGTGCGCCTGCCGAAGTACGGCTTAATTTGCCGTGAGCCGGCTCTTCTGCACCTTGTCGAGGTGAGCCGGCCGTAGCGGCGCAGTCAAGGTTCGTCGCCGTGATCGGCACGCCGGTGTGCGGGTTGTGCATCAGCCCGGCGGCGTCGAGGACGAACAGCCACACCGGGTGCAGGACCGCCATGCCGACGGCCATCGCTCCGACCATCTCGGTGGAGTAGGCGAACTTCTTGGCGCTCAGGCGGTGGCCGCTCTGCGTCACGGCGTCATTTGGCGCGGTGGCTGCGCTCGGGGTGGCGGGTTGGCTGCGCATGGCATGTCGTCAGTTCGGTGGTTCGCCTCGTCGTGAGTACGATGCGGCGGTGCCCGTGTCTCGTAAGCGGAAGAAGAAGTCCGGGTCCGGCCGCCGGTCCCCGCGTCAGCCGATGGCCCCGACGTCGAGAGGAGCGCCCTTGGCTGATGCCTTCGGTGATCTTTTCGACCATCGCCGGAAGCTCGCCGAGCATCGCACCGCGCTGGCCGGGGACGCAGCCCGGGCGGTGATCGACGCCCTGGTCACGGTCGCCCCGGGCCGGTCCGACGACGAGCTCGAGGACGAGTTCTGTGCCCGCTACGGCGCGGCGATGACGCAGTTCGAGGGCGGCGCCCTGGAGGACATGGTCAACCCGGAAGACTTCACCCACGCCCTGCTGGCAGTGATCGACGAGCGGCTGCACGAAGCAGCCGAGGCTGGCGCGGACGTCGCTGTTCTCCAACGGCTGCTGACGGTTGTTGCCGGTGTGTTGCCGGTCCCGCTGAGCGAGTCCACCCGCGATCTGGTCGCCGAGCACGTGAGTGCCGGCGCGGCGAAACAGGTCGCGCGCGGGCGTACCGTGACGGGCCCGGTGTTGTGGGCGCGCGACGTCTACGGCAGTCGTCGGGCGGTGGTCGCACCGTTCACGTCGCCGGACGGCCCGGATCGGTGGTACCTGTGGGACGTGGATACGTGCGGTTACGAGGTGGTCGCCGTACACAGCGGCTTCTACCCCTCGGCCGAGTCCGCATGGGCCGCTTGGCGTGAATCGATTGGGCAGGCGGCGGCCGGTGCGGCCCTGATACCGGTGGACGACGCGGAAACGCTCGGCAACCTGCTGAGCGGCGAGGTCGAAAGATTGCGGATCGGCGGGGAGAACGAGGAGCAGTACGCCGAGTTCCTGCGCAGTCGGCGGCTGAGCAGGACCGTCCGGGAGGCGGTCCGCCGGGCGCGCGGCCGAACTTCCGTACGGCTCACGGCTACCGAGGCGGAGGCACAGTTCGCTCAGCGGCTGCGGCAGCTCGGCTACCACGACGGCACGGCAGGCGATCGGCCGGACGAGGGCCTGGCCGGCGCTGACGAACTCGCCGCGGAGATGGCCGAATCCTGGTCCCCGCACGATCAAGCCGCGCTGTATCCGTTCTGCTCGCCGCACAAGGTAGCGGCGACCGTGCTGCACCTGCGGGATTTCTACAACGATGACTTCGCCGCCGCGCTCGTCGCGGTGCTACCGGAGTGGATCCGCTTCCTCGCCGAACACACCGGCATGGCGGCGGAGCTGACCGAGCGCTGCCTCGCGTACGCCTCAGGTGAGCTTCAGTTCCCCGGAATCCTCGACGACAAGGGACGACCGAACCCCATGGCACGAGTAGCCGAATAACGGCCGGAAGCAGGAGAACGGGACGAACACCCGCCGGCCGCAGTGCGTGACGGACCGCCGCCCCACTCGGAAGAGCGTGCCTGCCACAACGCCCGCAGCCGGGAGCCACACCGTTTGGCAACATGTGGCGGCGACGAAATCGTGTTTGCCGACCAGCGGCGGATGCGCCACGTCGCGGGTGTTCACCCGCTGTTGCATCAGGTCCCAGCGGCGTACCTCCGATCGATCGAGAAGATCATCGGTGGCGTCGACAGCTGCGCTCGGGCTGCAGCTGTGGCGCGCCGGGTGCGAGAGCGGGCGCCGCTACCAGTGGCTGGGGCGGGTGACCGTCCTGGCATGTTCGCCGAGGAGGTCGGTATAGGTGTCGATGTCGATGTCGATGGTGTCGTGGTGGCAGAGTTCGATGAGTCGCGTCAATCGACGGCCGATCTCCTCCGCGTCGAGGTTGAGGCGTTCGCACAGGTCATGGTGGGCGTCGACGAGCGGTTCGGTGATCTCCTCGGGTTCGGTGCGGGTGATGTGATAGGCGTCGCGGAGGTGTCCGGAGAGGTCGTCCCAGACGAGGATGGCTTCTTCGACGAGATCGAGCATGGCGGTGGTGGCGGTCGTGCGCAGAGAATCTCAATTTCGGCGGCCAGCTGTTGGCCGGCGGCTTCGACGTCGGATATCTGCCACCTGCTACCGGTGGTGGCATTGGAGGCGTCGCGGATGGCGGCGCGGGCGTCGTGCAGGCCGGTGCGGTCGGTGGGGTCGAGGAGGCCGGCTTCGCCGAGTAGCTGGGTGGCGAAGAGGCGGTTCCCCAGAGCGTGTTCCACGACGAGGTTTGCCAGTTGTCGAGGGGAGAGCCGCCGCACGGCTTCGAGATAGTGGGCGTGTTCGGGCTCAGCCGGGGTGGCGCCAGGTGGGGTCGCGGCGCCCGAGAAGGCGGAGCCGGCATGGAATGCGGTGAGTGCGGTGGCGACGGCGTGGGCGCAGAAGTCGTCGCCGACGGTTCCGCAGTCGCAGTCGGTGGTGAAGAGGCCGTCGACGATGCCGATCCAGGGTTGGAAGACGCCGTCGTGGCCGCGGACGACGGCTTGGACGCCGCCGCCGGCCGGTTCGATTTCGCCGACGCTGCCGTCACTCAGCAGCCGTGCCGCGGCCTCGGCCACCGCCGTGGGGATGGATTCCCGGAACGCGTCGATGTCGAAGCGGACTGCCACGGGCGAGCACTCTACCGGCCAGGGTGGAGGCCGGCGGCGTCGAGCTTGGCCAGGAACGCCGGCCGGCGCCGGTGCTGTCCACGCAACTCGTCCAGGTACCTGGCGAACTGGTCGGTTTCGCCGGTGGCCGCGTACGCGTCACGCAGATGGCGGAGCAGCGTGATGGCTGTGTCGTAGCGGCGCTTGTCATGCGAGTCCAGCAGGTGGGCGTTGACAAGTGCCCGGTAGGGTTCGCGCACGTCGGCCGGATGGCCTTGTTGCCGGCGGTGCAGGAGTTCGACGCGTTGCCGGGCGGGCAGCTCGTCCAGGTGCGCGAGTCCGGTGTGCCAGGCCTCGTCGTCACGGCCGGTGTGGTGCAGCGCGTCGATCAGGTGGGGCAGGTAGCCGGGCTGTTGGGCGGCGCGTTCGCGTACCACCGTCAGCGCCCACTCAGTGTGGGTTTCGTCGCGGTCGGTCTCGGCCTCCGTCGCCAGCAGTGACCGGAGGTTGTCGATGGTCGGCTGCTTGTCGAACGCAGCCCGACGCTCGGCCACCGCGGCCCGCGGTTCGCCGGTCTCGATCAGGAGCCCCACCAGCAGGTCACGCAGCCGCGCGGATTGGTGGCTGGTGGGGTGTTCGGCGAGTCCGCGTCGGGCCCAGTCGATCGCGTCGGCGGGCCGTCCCGCCTCGACCAGCACCCGTACGACGCGCTCGTACTGGTCGGCGCTGACCAGGTGCTCCGCCAGCACGGCCACGTAGCGGTCCACGTCGCCGGAGACCTCGGCGAGCTGCTCGCGTAGGTGCCGTACCGTCCACTGCTGGTGCCAGTCGTCGGGATCCGCCATGGCGGCACGCTGCTCGACCAAGCGCGTGACCTCGGCCAGGCCTTTCGCCCCGAGAGCCGGCGCCCACTCGCGCAGGATCACGTCCGGCCAGCCGGGGCCGTCGCAGACGAGCCGGACCAGCCACGCGGCCAGGCCAGCGGGTCGTGGCGGTGTGGCCCGGCACGCCCGGGCGTAGAGCTCCATCAGATAAGCGAGGTCGTTGCCAAGGACCCCGGAGGAGCTGTCCATGTACATCAAGGCGGTCGTCATCCGATCGACCGCCTTGTGCAGCACCGGCACCGCGACCGCCGCGTCACCCGTGTCGATCAGCCGGGCGCAGCGGTCCGCGACCTCACGCGCCGCCTGCGAGTAGGCATGCCGGCCCGCGTACGGGTCACGACGGCGATCCCGCCGCAACCGGTCCACCAGTACGGTCAGCCCGTTCTCGTCCCCCGCCCTCACCGATACATCACACCAGAACGCCCGCGACGACCTAGTGTTCCGTGTCTGAAGTTTTTTCGCGGTCGGCTTTGGTGAGGATCTGGTCGGCGGTCTTGGTCCAGGCGAAGGGTTTGCAGCGTTGGTTGTAGGCGTCGATGAAGGTGCGGATCGCGGCGGTCAGGTCGGGGACGCTGGTGAAGGTGCCGCGGCGGATGGCCTGGCGGGTGATGATCCCGAAGAAGATCTCCACCATGTTCATCCAGGAACAGCTGGTCGGGGTGAAGTGCATGGTGATGCGCGGGTTGCGGGCCAGCCAGGCCTTGACGTTGGGGTGGTTGTGGGTGGCGTAGTTGTCCACGACGACGTGCAGCTTCACCCTCGGGTGGGCTCGTGCGACCTGCTTGAGGAAGCTCAGGAACTCCACGTTGGAGTGCCGGTCGAAGCAGGCGTCGGCGCTGATACGTCCGGTGGCCACCTCGAGGGCGGCGAACAGGGTGGTCGTGCCGTTGCGGACGTAGTCGTGGGTGTGACGTTGCGGCAGTCCCGGGCGAAGCGGCAGGATCGGGGCGGTCCGCTCGAGGGCCTGTACCTGCGACTTCTCATCCACCGACACCACCACCGCGCCGGCCGGCGGATCCAGGTACAAGCCGACGACGTCCCGGATCTTGGTTTCCAACTGCGGGTCGGTGGAGAACTTGAACGTCTCGGACCGGTGCGGTTGCAGCCCCCACTTACGCCAGACACGCGACACGGTCGCGAAGCTGACCGGCCGCCCCTCTCGGCGTAGCTGGTCGGCCAGCAGCCGGGCCGACCAGTGCGTCACCCCCAGCTGCGCCGGCGGGCCGCCGTCGTCGGACACGGTGTGCACCACGATGGCGACCTCGTCCACCACCTGCGGGCGGCCGGATCGCTCCAGATCAGCCAGGGCGTCGATCCCACCCGCGACGTAGCGGTTGCGCCAGGCCAGGACCGTCGGTGTCGACACGCCGACCTGCCGGCCGATCCGCGCGTTCGGCATTCCCTCGGCGGCGAGCAACACGATCCGCGCCCGCTGCACCAGACCCGCCGCGGCCCTGCGACGACCGCGTCAACGAACGTAGACGAGCCCGATCCCCAGGGCGAAGCACCAACGGCGCAGCAACAGACATGCCACAGTATCCCGCGCCCAAACCACAAAATCACTTACGACACGCGACACTAGGGCAGGTTGCCGGTGAGTTCTTCGCGCCACTGTGCGAAGCGTTTGCGCATCTCGCTGATGTGAGCGGGGTCGGCACCGTAGGCGGCGAAACGGCGGTCCGGGTAGCGCTCCAGCATGCCGAACAGGTCCGCCAGGACGCGCCGGTCGAACCCCGCGTCGGATTGTTCGGCCAGCTCGCACAGCCGCGTCCGGGTGTAGCGACCGGTCATGAGGGCCGCGTCGATGTCCAGGAAGTCTCGGGGCTCGGCGCGCGTGTACAGGGCGGACATCTTGCCCGCGACGACGTCGTCGGCGTGCAGCACCGGCCCGACGTCCATCATCACCGGCGACAACGCGCGCCAGTTGGCCGCCAGTTCGACCTTGTACGGGTGCTCAGGTCGAGCGGGATCGGTGACCGCGAGTCGGGCGAAGGTGTCGAACTGCTGCGTCACCTCGACGGAATACCCGCCGGTGCGGTAGCCGTCGATCACCGCGTCCACTGCTGCGGCGAACTCGCCGCGTCGCTCCCACGCCGTGAACAGGTCGATGTCCTCGCTCGGGCGGTCGAGGATGCCGTGGGCCTGCACGGCGTAGCCGCCGGCCAACGCGAATCCGTAGCGGGCAGCGACCCGTAGTCCGATCTCCGCCAGGCGGAGGTGAACCTGATCCACTCTTACCCGGCCAGCGTCTGCGGCGGCGTGGTCAGCTCGGGAAAGCGTGCCTGCCACAACGCCCGCAGCCGGGCCGGGAGCCACAAGGCGGGCCACAAGCGGCGCAGCGTCGGGCCGTGCAACCACCGACGCAAGTCGTCAACCGAATTAGCCTGGTTCAGCACCGTCTGGTACATCAGCTGCAGATCACCGGCGTCGTCCAGGTCATAGGTGCTGTCGCCGGACCAGTCCAGCCACCGGTCGAGCGTCACCACACCGCGAACCGGACCGCGCAGGTCGGACAGGGAGGCGGCGACCACGAAATGCCGCTGGTCCACATACCGCGACCCAGGCGGTGCACCACTGCCGCTGGCCATGTCACTACCTCCTGCCCCGATCGTACGTGTGAGCGGCGTCGCCGGCTGGCACGACATCGACCTGCCAGCCATCTGACCTCCCGGGCTCGGGCTCGGCCTGCGGCCTGACGGTCATCGCTAAGGACGAACTACCCGCCTGCCGATCACCACACGGGCGGCGGGCGCCTGCCAGGTGACCGCCTTACCCGGGGACCGGACTGCCGCCGCCCGCGCGGGTTCGACTTCTCGCGCTGGCCGTCGGAAGCCTCCGGTCGGCCATCCCAGGCCGCGGCCCGTTGGTGCCCGAGCCGACGGGGCGGACGGACCGGGTGGCGCTGGGCACTGCCCACCTTGCGGAAGGATACGCTCGCGGCTGCCCGGACCACATAGTTGCTGGTCAGCGCCTCGGCGCACGCCGGAGAAGTTGAGCACTTAGGACGCGGTGACCACTTCGCTGAGGTGCTCCCAATCTGCACCCAGAGCAAGGACCGAGCAGCCCCTAGCTCGTTACGGCCCTGACCTGCGGATACTCTCCTACCAGGCGATATAGAGTACCGTTGAAGGGCTCTGTTGCATTGAGCGTTGGCATGATCGAGGCAGACTTGAGCAGTGACGTCATCGAGCCAGCTTGACCCGTGGCTGCCTCCGAAGTCGGCGTTCGCCGGGTTCCGGTTCCCGCCGGAGGTGATCGTGGTCGGGGTGCGCTGGTACCTGCGGTACAACCTGTCCTACCGGGACGTTGAGGAACTGCTGGTCGAACGCGGCGTCCAGGTCGACCACGTCACCGTCTACCGCTGGGTGCAGCGGTTCACGCCGCTGCTGGCCGACGCCGCCCGATTCAGCCGCCACTCACCAGGCGACAGGTGGCACGTCGATGAGACCTACGTCAAGGTCAACGGAATCTGGCGCTACGTCTACCGGGCAGTCGACCAGTACGGGCAGGTCATCGACGTGCTCGTCTCGGACCGCCGGGACGCTGGCGCGGCCCGGCGGTTCTTCCGACGGGCGCTGTCGACGTTGAAGGTGACACCCAGCGAGGTCGTCACCGACGCCGCGCCGGTCTACCCCGGCGTGCTCGATGAGCTGACGCGAACAACCCGATCGAGGCCGATCACAGCCAGCTGAAACACCGGTTGAGACCGATGCGCGGGCTACGAACGGACAAGACAGCACAAGTGATCATCGTCGGGCACGCCTTCATGCAGAACCTTCGACGCGGCCACTACGAACTCGCCGTTGACGCCCGAGCTTCGCTTCGCACTCGGCGACGGCGACGCGACGCCGCCGGGCGGGAGCCAGTCAGTCGCCGAATCCGCCAAGTAGACCTGGACGGCTCACGGCCCCCGCTGGGACGCGGCGAGGACAAGGCTCCACAACTCACGTACAGCGCGACAAATGTGAGTTAACGCTCCGGTGGGAAGCGGCCAAATGTGCAGGGCGTACCGGGATACAGCTCGTGGCGCGTGGCCTACTTGGTACATTGCCAGCAGAGAAGCAGGATCAGAGGTCTACGGCGACTGACGGGCGTTCAGTGCGCTGGTGACCGGTTCAGGTGGTTCAGCCTGCTGGTGTCGTCGGTGAGAACGGAAGCTTGACCACGGCTCAGGGCTGGAAGCTGGTTCAGCGTGAGCAGTCCGATCTGCGCGAGGACCGATGTCTGGTCCGTCTCTGCGCCAGGAACGTCAACGGCAGTGGCAGGGCCGGGTTGCCCGGGAGGACACTGTCACCAGTTGGCAAGGGGGTCGCAGCGTGTACCTGGATCCCGAGCTGGCAGCAGCCTTGCCCACGCTGCCGGACCTGCACATCCACGACCTCGCCGGGGCCCGCGCCCGGATGCGGGAGCTCGCTGCGGGCGCGCAACGGCCCCCACGGGGCGAGGTCATCGTTGCCGACCACGAGGTGCCTGTCATGGATGGCAACTGCGTGCCAGTCAGGGTCTGCACGCCGTCCAACGTCACTGGCCCACTTCCCGCTCTGCTCCTGCTGCACGGCGGCGGCTTCGTTATGGGCGACCTGGAGACGGCCACCGCACAGGCCATGGACTTGTGCACCCAAGTGCACGCAGTCGTCGTGGGGGTCGGCTACCGGCTGGCCCCCGAGCATCCGTACCCGGCTGCCCTGCATGACTGCGAGGCCGTGTTGCGCTGGATCGCCTCCGAAAACGATGGACTCGGCGTCGATGCCGCACGGATCGGCGTGTACGGCATGAGCGCCGGCGGCGGCCTCGCCGCAGCACTGACGCTGCTCACCCGCGACCGCGGCGGACCACCTCTGTGCTTTCAGCTGCTCGACGCCCCCGAGGTTGACGACCGGCTGGACACAACCTCGATGCGTACGTTCGGCGACACCCCGCTGTGGAACCATGGCGATGCGGTGCTGAGCTGGCGGCACTACCTGGGGGGCCGTGACGGAGTCGTTCCTCCCTACGCAGCACCGGCCCGCGCCGACGATCTCTCCGGCCTCCCCCCGGCGTACGTATCGGTTTACGAGAATGACCCGCTGCGTGACGAGGGCTTGGCCTACGCATCCAGCCTGCTGAATGCCGGCGTGTCGGTTGAGCTGCACCTGTTCCCCGGCACCTTCCACCGATCGGCCACCATCACGGGCGCGGCCGTATCTCGGCGCCAGGCCGCCGAAACAGCCGATGCGCTCCGCCGCGGCCTCAACCCAGTCAGGTAACCGACGCCAATCTCGCCGGCAACGCATTGACCAGGGCCTCCTGCTCGGTGACTACTTCGGCGGGCCCGAAGAGGTCACCAAGCACCTAAAGTTGTGTGAGCCTCAAGGTCTTGCCGATCGTGATCGGCGGTGGGGCAACGGTTCGTGTCGCCCCTCGGACACAAACCATTACCCCACGGTGCGCGCTGAGATCGACTGCAGCGCGCACCGTTTGCGCTTCAGGGTGGTAATTCAGCCGGAGGCCGAGTTGCCGGTAGACCTCAGCCTTGTCGGCAGGATCGGCGTCGCGGAGCACGGCGGCGATGTCGCCGAGGGCGGTCACCAGGGTCGTGATTTCTGCTCGGCTCATTCGGCGCGGGGTGGTGCCCGCATTCGCTTGGAGATCTGCTTCGGCACGGGCGCGTTCGGCCTGGGTCCGCGCGATCCAGCCGGTGACCACCGCCGGGTCGGCACCAGCGTCGAGGGCAGCGCGGTAGCGCTCCAACTTGGCGCCGCACTCGGTGATGATCGTCTGGGCTGCTGTGGCGGTTGCGGGCGGATGATCCAGGGGCTGGGCGTCGGCCATCGCGGTGATCGTCTGTTCGATCCGGTGGGGCGCGAAGGCGGAAGCCAACCAGGTGTCGAGCGGGTCGGTGAGAGCGTCCTCGCGTAGGTACACATTGCGGGGGTGTGGGACCTGGTTGGCGAGGGCGTATTCCTGGGGGAAGCGGCAGCGGTAGTAGGCGTCGCCGTGGTTGTACTGGCCTGTACCGTGCCAATACTCATCGCACATGGTGTGAGCTGCTGTTTCGTGGCCAGGGCGCAGGATGGCGTGTGTGTTGGTTCGGCTGTTGTACCTGAGCGCGGTGCGGGTGTTCGGTTGGTTGCCGCAGGCCACGCGCGGCGAGTCCGTCATGGCCGCGGAGTTGTTGGTGCTGCGTCACGAGGTGGCGGTGCTGCGTCGTCAGGTCGGTCGACCGCGCCTGTCGTGGCCGGAGCGGGCGTTGTTGTCCGCGCTGGTCCGGGCGCTGCCGCGCGAGCTGTGGAAGCATCGGATCGTCACTCCGGGCACACTGTTGGCCTGGCACCGCCGACTGGTCCGCCGACACTGGACCTACCCGAACCTGCCCGGACGACCGCCGATCAGCGACGACGTCCGTGACCTGGTCCTACGTCTGGCCTGGGAGAACCCCGGCTGGGGACACCGGCGCATCCAAGGCGAACTCGTCGGGCTCGGCCATCGCATCGGCGCCGGCACCATCCGCCGCATCCTCGCCCGATCGAGGGTCGGCCCCGCCTCGCGTGAGATCGACACCAGTTGGCGAACGTTCCTGCGGGCTCAGGCGTCCGGGCTGCTGGCGACCGATTTCTTCCACATCGACACCATCACGCTGCGACGGCTGTACGTCTTGTTCGTCATGGAGATCACGACCCGGCGGGTGCACATCCTCGGCGTCACCGCCCACCCGACCGCTGCCTGGACCACCCAGCAAGCCCGCAATCTCGTGATGGACCTCGGCGAGCATATGACACGGTTCCGGTTCCTGGTCCGCGACCGCGACGCCAAGTTCACCGCGTCCTTCGACGCCGTGTTCGAAACCGAAGGCATCGAGGTGGTGAAGGCTCCTCCAGGCACGCCTCGGGCGAACGCGTTCGCGGAACGCTTCGTGCGCAGCGTCCGGGCCGAGTGCACCGACCGGGTATTGATCTACCATGAACAGCACGCCCGCACGGTGCTCCACGACTATGAGGACCACTTCGATCGGCACCGGCCGCACCAGAGCCTGGATCAGCATCCACCCGACTACGACCCCGGCGCGGTCATCGCGATCGACAAGCCGATCCACCGGCGACGGGTTCTCGGCGGCGCAATCAACGAATACCGCCGGGCCGCGTGATCCACTCGCAAATCCCCAGCTCACAAGCGTGAAACACAGTTTTGGCACGGTACAGGGAGAGCACACGGTGGCGGCGATGCTGTTGCCCGTGAGGACGGCGACCATGTGTTGAACGAACATCAGGTCAACCTTCTTGCCGCCCTCGGGTGCCCACCCCAGCGGAACCGGCGCCCCGACGGCGGCTGCCGCCTCGGAGGCCACCTATATCGGCGCAGCGCGCCTGACCGTCCTGTCATTGCCGCCGACGCCGACTCGCGGAGATCCCTACTCGGCCAGGACCCGGTACCGTCGGGCCGGCCGGTGCAGGTTCCTGAGGACGCGAGCGGCGTCGTCGGGCCACCGATCAAGAACCCGCCTCCGGCGTGTCAACGGCGAGGCGCTTCCGACCCGGAACGAATCGAGCAGACAGCCGCCGGGGCCGGCGTGGGTTGATCGTGTCAGGTGCGGTTCGCCCGTTGTGATGGCACGCTTGCCCGAAGTACGGGCCGACGCAGACGGGACGCCTCTGGACGTCGTCCGCTTCGCCACCCGGGCCCTATGCTCCAAGCGGACCGTGGAGGAGGGGGTTGGCCGTGGTTGAGCAGCATCAGGCCCAGCGACGCGTCAGGGTGCGGCAGGGCGTTCGCCCCACCAGCGAGGACCATCGGGCGACTCCCTTCGAGCTGTTCTTCGACCTGGTCTATGTCTTCGCGGTCACGCAGGTCACCGGCTACATGGCGGATGAGCATAGCGCTTACGGCGTGCTGCAGGGGCTGCTGATGCTGGCGCTGCTGTGGGGGACCTGGTCGGGCTACACATGGTTGGGAAACCATTCGCGAGCCGACGAGGGTTTCGTGCGGGCGGGGATGGTCGTCGCGATGGCGGGGATGTTTGTGGTCGCCTTGACTATTCCCGAGGCGTGGCGCGACGGACCCGGGGGCCTAGACGGCCCCCTTGTGCTGGTGTGCGCCTACCTGCTGGTCCGCTGCGTGCACCTTACGGTCTACGCCGTGGCTGCCACTGGTGACGCCGGGCTGCGGCACCAGATCGTGATCACCTGGCTGCCGATGACGGCGGGTGCGGCTCTGCTGGTGTCCGGGGCGCTGCTGGGTGGCTGGACACAGACGCTGCTGTTCACCGTTGCCCTCTTGGTGGACTGGCTTGGCATCTATCTCACCGCCAGACGCGGCGACTGGCGGCTGCACAGCCCGATGCACCTGACCGAACGGCATGGCCTGTTCATCATCCTGGCCATTGGCGGGTCTTCGAAGTTGGCGGGGGCTGCGCTGTCCTGAGTGGACCCCGGCGTGAGGGTGCCCGTGGCTCTCGGTGATCATGCCTGTTGTCTAGGCAAGCCGATCACTGCAGAGAAACCACGGGCATGGT
>NZ_JAPFQV010000089.1:0-22547 GCF_033804685.1 Micromonospora sp. RTP1Z1 | reverse complement strand
GCCCGCGTCGGTCGACTCGTAGACCTCCTCCAGGCCGGCCCAGATGTGGTTCGGGTTGGCCGGGTCGACGGTGAGGAACTGGTTGTACCAGGCCTGGATGCCCGGGCCGTAGCCCTTGCCGATCACGGTCTGCTTGAGCGCCGAGCCCGAGTTGCCCAGCTTCGACGAGTCGGCGATCTTGTTCCACGGGCCGGCCGGGGAGCCGGTGTTGGAGACGTAGATGCCGTCGAGGTAGCTGTTGACGTTGCCGGCCGGCTTGTTCAGCAGGGTCGGCGACTGGTTGATCGCGTACAGCTTGCCGCCGTCGGCGGAGAACGCGAACGTCACGTAGCCGATGTCGTTGGCCGGCATGGCCCCGCCCGGGTTGACCTTGGTCCAGCCCCCGGCGGTGTAGTCGGCGGTCTCGTAGAAGCCGTTGTAGGTGTCGCCGGACCGCCAGGCCGAGGCGACCACGACGTGCTTCGGGTTGCGCGGGTCCTGGGCCACGTCGTTGACGATGTTCTTGTAGGCCGCGTTGGCCGTACCGGCGTTCGCCCCGCCCGGCAGGTAGCTCGGGTTCGGCGCGAACTCGAACTTCCACGCCCCAGAGGTGCTGGTCATCGAGTGCGAGTAGAGGCCCCGGTTGGTGGCGGCCCAGACCTTGCCGTCGAAGAACCGGAGCTTGTTGATGACCGAGCTCTCCAGCTCGGTTCCGCCGACCCGGTCGCTCGCGCTGAACTGACCGGACTTCGGGTTGGCGAGCCGGTAGACGCCCGCGCCGACGTACGAGGTGGCGCCGGTGTTCGCCTCGCCGGTGGCGTACCAGAGCGAGCCGTCGGCGGCGAGCACCACGTCGCCGCTGGACAGGGTGGGCAGCCGGTCCGTGATCGGCGTCCAGCTCCCGCCGCCGGTCGAGGACCGCCACACGCCGCCGTCGGCGCCGGCCGCATAGACGTAACCGCTGTTGTCGGCCGCGAGGCCGGTGATCCGGCCGGTGACCAGGCCGGCGCCACCGGAGGAGTTGGAAGCGTAGTCGCGGTAGCGGGGGTCGTCCCCGTCATACTTGATCTTCGTGACCTCGCGCCAGCTGCCCTTGCTGGCCGGTAGGCCGTTGAGCTGGCTGAACGCGTTGGCGTACGCGCCTGGCGCGACGATCCCCGGCGCGGAGCGCGCCTGGGCGAACTGCTCGGCGATGACCCGGGCCTCGAAGGCCTCCTCGCCGGCCTCGGCCGAGTTCTCCCCGGCCGCCATCTCGGCGAGCTCCCGGGGGTGCCAGGGCAGGTTGGCGCCGGGCTCCTGGGCGAGGCCGAGGGCCTCGCGGACGTCGTGGTTGGTGGCCGCGACGCCACCGAGCGCGGCGGTCAGCACCAGCGCGCCCGCGATTGTCGCCGGCTTGCGCCAGCGGAACTTCGACATGTGAATCCTCCAGGATTCAAGGGGTCCCGGGCGGGTGGCCCGGGGAGGGAGACCATGGCGGCGGATGGCGGGCCATGGCGTTTTCGTGATCGGACGGTCACAGTCCGGATGACACTCTCCTTACTGCACAGCGCCCGCATCGACGGGCGTGTCACACCCGTTGGACGCGCGCGGCGCGGGTGCGGAGAGGGTCAGGCGGTGGCCGGTGGGGCCCGGGTGGGCAGGGTGCCGCGGGGAGGCAGCGGGACGGCCGGCTGCCGGTAGCGGGTCGGGGCGACGACCGAGACCGGCGTGCCACCGACGCGCACGGGCACGCCGAGGAGGAGATCGTCCGGTCCGTCGGTGGGACCGACGCCGGCGCGGTGGTCACCGCAGGGCCCGCCGGCGACCTGCAGCCGTGGATTCGACGGAGCGTCGGGGCGCCCCAGGCGGTCCATCACGGCCCGGGGGTCGCCGGGCGGCGGAGCGGGACGGTGCGGCGTGGTGACCGGGGCGGCGATGTGCCGCGCGTCCGGAGGACCGACGTGCGGCTCGCCGTGGACGATCGACCGGTGCGCGGCGGTGACCACCGCGCCGGGCAGGTGGGTCTCCGCGGAGGCGGGGGCGCCCAGGCCGATCAGGACGAACGCCATCGCGACGGCGACGGCGGTCAACCGGTCGAGCACGCGCATTGGCAACCTGTCGGTACGAGGAAGGCGTGCCGGTCGGGCGGGCCGCGATGACGACGGCGGGCGGGAGTCGGCCGGCGAGGGGTCGATCGAGCGAGGCGAGGACCACGCTAGCAACAGTGCTTGCCGCCGGGCAACGGCTTGGCGGTTGTACTTTCGACTGGCCAGCGGTCCGCCGGGCGCGCCGGTCCCGAGTGGAGAGTCAAGAAGAGGGGAGGACGCGGCCTGGCCACGTCCTCCCCTCTCTGGTCCTGTGTCAGTGGAAGAAGTGGCGAGTGCCGGTGAGGTACATGGTCACCCCGGCCTCCTTCGCCGCGGCGATGACCTCCTCGTCGCGGATCGAGCCGCCGGGCTGGACGATCGCCCGGACGCCCGCCTCGATCAGGATCTTCGGCCCGTCGGCGAACGGGAAGAACGCGTCCGAGGCGCAGACCGACCTGCGGGCCCGGTCCGCGCCGGCCCGGCTGACCGCGAGCTGCGCCGAGTCGACCCGGTTCACCTGGCCCATGCCCACGCCGACGGTGGCGCCCCCCTTGGCCAGCAGGATCGCGTTGCTCTTCACCGCGCGCACCGCCCGCCAAGCGAAGGCGAGGTCCCGCAGGGTCGCCTCGTCGGCCGCCTCGCCGGTGGCCAGCCGCCAGTTCGCCGGGTCGTCACCCGCCGCGTCAAGCCGGTCCCGCAGCTGGACCAGGACCCCGCCGGTGACCTGCCGCCACTCGGCCGGCAGCGGGTCGAACTCCGGGGCGCGCAGCAGCCGGATGTTCTTCTTCCCCTGGAGGACCTCCACGGCGCCCTCGTCGAACCCGGGCGCGACCAGCACCTCGGTGAAGATCTCGGAGACCTGCCGGGCCAGCTCCACGCTCACCGGACGGTTCACCGCGATCACCCCGCCGTACGCCGACACCGGGTCGCAGGCGTGCGCCCGGCGGTGCGCCTCGGCGACGTCCGCGCCGACCGCGATGCCGCACGGGTTGGCGTGCTTGATGATCGCCACGGCGGGCTGCTCGGGGAAGTCGTTCGCGGCCCGCCAGGCGGCGTCTGCGTCGACGTAGTTGTTGTAGGACATCTCCTTGCCGTGCAGCTGCTCGGCCTGGGCCAGCCCGGGCGGGCTGGCCGGGTCGGTGTAGAGCGCCGCCGCCTGGTGCGGGTTCTCGCCGTAGCGCAGCACCGCCTGGCGGCGCAGCGCCAGCCCGGCGAACTCCGGCCACCCGTCGGCGGCCGGGGCCAGGGTCGCGGCGAACCACTCGGCGACCGCCACGTCGTACTCGGCGATGTCGGCGAACGCGCGGGCGGCGAGCGCCCGACGCTGGGCCAGCGTGAAGCCACCCTCGCCGAGCGCGGCCAGCAGTGCCGGGTACGCCCCCGGGTCGGTCACCACGGCGACCGAGGCGTGGTTCTTGGCGGCGGCCCGGACCATCGCCGGCCCGCCGATGTCGATCTGCTCGACGCACTCGTCCTGCGACGCGCCGGAGGCGACCGTGGCCTGGAACGGGTAGAGGTTGGAGACCAGCAGGTCGATCCCGGCGATGCCGTGCTCGTCGAGCTGGGCCGCGTGCGCGTCCTTGCGCAGGTCGGCGAGGAGACCGCCGTGGATCTTCGGGTGCAGCGTCTTGACCCGGCCGTCGAGGATCTCCGGGAAGCCGGTCACCTGCTCCACCGCGGTCACCGGCACGCCCGCGCCGGCGATCGTCGACGCGGTGCTGCCGGTCGACACGAGTTCCACGCCGCCGGCGTGCAGGGCCCGGGCCAGCTCGACCAGGCCGGTCTTGTCGTAGACGCTGACCAGCGCCCGCCGGATCGGGCGGCGCTCGTCCTGAGTGGAACTCACGGGACCGTGACCTTTCTTCCGGTGATCGTCCAACCTTCACGGACCAGCCGACCGACCTGCTCGACGAGCTGGCGCCGCTCGGCCTCCTTGATGCGCTCGGTGAGCGTCTCCTCGTCGTCGTCGGTCAGCACCGGCACGGCGACCTGGGCGACGATCGGGCCGGTGTCCATCCCGGCGTCAACGAAGAAGAGGGTGGCTCCAGTGACCTTCACGCCGTAGGCGAGGGCGTCCCGGGGACCGTGGATGCCGGGGAACGCCGGCAGCAGGGTGTTGTGCGTGTTGAGGTAGCGGTCGCCGAACGCGGCCAGGAAGTGCGGCCCGACCAGCTTGAGGAAGCCGGCGCTGATCACCAGGTCCGGCCGATGCTCCGCGACGTGCGCGGTGAGCGCCCGGTCCCAGTCCTCCCGGGTCGGGTGGTCCTTCAGCCGGTCGACGAAGGTCGGCACCCCCGCGGCGGCGGCCCGGTCCAGGCCGGCGATCCCGTCCCGGTCGGCACCCACGGCGACCACCCGGGCCCCGTACGCCGGGTCGACGGCGGCGTCCAGCAGCGCCTGGAGGTTGCTGCCGGAGCCGGAAACGAGGACGACGAGACGGGCGACGGACGCGGGCTCGGTCACGCGGCCACCTTATCGGGCAGGTCAGGGCGTCCAGCGCTCGGGCACGGCCGCTTCGGGTGATCACCCGGGTGGCCCGGGCACGATACGCTGCCGGTCGCTCGGTGTCAGGCGTACGCCCGGCCCCGCACCCGTCAGTGAACCGGACCCACGTCGTGCCGATGGAACGAGGAGTACGCCTCATGCAGCCCGGTTACCCGCAGCAGCAGCCGCCCCAGATCGACAACAACATGACGATGTCGATCGTCGCCATCTTCCTGTTCTGGCCGTTGGCCATCCCGGCCATCATCAACGCGTCCAAGGTGAACCCGCTGCTCCAGCAGGGTGACTACGCGGGCGCCCAGGCGGCCGCCGCCGAGTCGAAGAAGTGGTCGAAGCTGGCCCTCATCATCGGCATCATCGCCTGGGTGATCTCGATCGTGTGCTGCATCGCCCTGGGCGTCGGCGGAATGATGACTGGCAGAAACTCGACCTACTGACAGCCGACCTCGGGCCAGCCCTACGGTCAGCCCACCTCCGGCCAGCCCTACGGTCAGCCGACGTCGGGGCAGCCCTACGGGTGGGCCTGGCGAGCAACGCGGGCCAGGCCAAGGCGGGTCTGATCTGCGGTGCGATCGGCGTGGTGCTCGGCATCATCAACGCCGCCGTCGGCGTCATGAACTGGAGCAACTTCTCCTGACCCGGCTCGACCAGGGGCGTCCGGATCCGTCCGGGCGCCCCTCGCCGTGTCCGGAGTGCGCCACCGGCCGGTGGCCGGCAGACAGCGGTCGGCACCGGGCAACCGGAAACGGCGTGCGGCGGTCAGGGCCGGACGGCGGGCGCGGGGCGGCGCGGGGTCGGATCGGCAGCCGGCGAGCGAGCGAGGAGCTTGGTGGCGGCGGCGCCGAGCAGCGCCCCGACGGCGACGACCGCGGTGGCCACCCCGGCCACCTGCCAGGGCACCGGACCGACCTCGACCAGCCGGCCACCGCCGAGCGGCCCGCCGGAGGCGGCTGCCGCCGCGCCGAGCAGCAGGCCGGCGACCGGTCCGGCGAGCGCCGCCGACGCGAGCAGCGGACCCCAGCCGAGAACCGCCCGGTCCTCGGCGGCCAGCCGGAGCAGCCGCCGGGCGAGCAGCCAGCAGGCGGCCATCCCGGCCAGCACCGGCACCGCGAGCAGGCCGGCGCCGAGCCCGTCGACCGGCCCGCGCGGCAGCCCGGCCAGCAGCGGTACGGCTGGCAGCGCGCCGACGGAGACCTCGCTGGTCCGCACCGCCGTGTCGGTACCGACGGCGAACCCGGGGCCGAGCAGGTAGGCGGCCGACCAGACGGTGGCGTTCGGCGCGTACGCGAGGCTGACCAGGGTGATGCCCGCCTGACCGGCCACCCCGGTGCGGTACGCCCCGATCATGTCGGCGGCGTCGCCTCCCCCGGTCGCCACCGACAGGCCGGCCGCCCCGGCGCCCGCGCCGAGCAGCAGCAGCCCGGCGACCAGCCCGGTCCGCACCCCGTCCCGCAGCGGCGGCGGGGAACGCCGGGCCAGCAGCGCCGACACGCCCGTGGTGCGCAGCGCGCCGACCAGCGCCGACAGCGCGCCGAAGATCGCGAAGGTGACCGCCGCCCGGACCGGGGACACCCGCGGGCCGCCCGCGCCGACGACGATCGCGGCGAGGGCGCCGAGCAGCGCGTACCCGATGCCGACCGCGACCGCGACGGTGAGCGCCTGCCGCGGCGAGCGACCGGCGCGGGCGCCGATGGCCCGGCTGACGTGTACCCCGGCCCGGGTCAGTCGCCAGATCGCCAGCGCGGCCAGCGCCAGCGGCGCCAGGCCGAGCGGGCCGGCGGTGGTCTCCAGCGGCACCCCGTGGCCGAGCAGCCAACCGGCCAGACCGGCGCGCAACGCGCCCGGCAGCGATCCGGCGCCCTCGCTGAGCTGGGCCAGGCCGAGCACGACGGTGACCGGCAGCAGGGAGGTGAGCGCCGCCCACCCGGCCGCCACGCCGGCGGCGACGGGCAGCGGCGCCCGGCCGCGCGGCGCCTCCCCCGACCGGTGTGCCGGCACCCGGGACGCCGGCCGGGCGCGGCCGGGCGGCCGGGTGTCGGCGGCGACTCCGGCGGCGGGGCGGCGAGGCTGGTCAGGGGTGACGGGTGACATCGGCTCTACTCTGGCATGCCGCACCGGCGGCGGCGGTCCGATACCGCCCCCGGACGACGGCGAGTTCGGTGATCCATCGACTTCCCGGTCCCGATCGGGTTTAGCCTCGGCCCAGGACGCGACCTTTCCTGTCGTGGCAATGACCGCTCGGAGGAAGCCGTGAACGCTCCGTATCCGCCGCCACCACCGCCGCCGGCCGCCGGCCGGGACCGGACCACGCTCTGGGGCGTACTGGGCATCGTCCTCGGCCTGATCTGCTGCGGCATCATCGGCATCGTGTTCGGCTGGCTCTCGATCCGGGACGCGAAGCGGTTCGGCAAGTCACCGGTGCTCGGCTACCTGGCCATCGCGTTCGGCGTGATCAACATCATCGGCAGCGTGATCTGGCGGGCCAGCGGCCACAACATGTACTGGTACAGGTGAGGGGGCCGACCGCTTCCGGTCGACCCCCTCGATACGTCCCGTCCGGGCTCAGCCGGCGGACATGATCTCCCGCATCAGCTTGGCGGTCTCGGTCGGCGTCTTGCCGACCTTCACGCCGACGGCCTCAAGGGCCTGCTGCTTCCCCTCGGCGGTACCCGCCGAGCCGGAGATGATCGCGCCGGCGTGACCCATGGTCTTGCCGGGCGGCGCGGTGAAACCGGCGATGTAGCCGACCACCGGCTTGGTGACGTTGGCCTTGATGAACTCGGCGGCCCGCTCCTCGGCGTCGCCACCGATCTCACCGATCATCACGATGGCGTCGGTCTCCGGGTCGGCCTCGAACGCGGCCAGGGCGTCGATGTGGGTGGTCCCGATGATCGGGTCACCGCCGATGCCCACGCAGCTCGAGAAGCCGATGTCGCGCAGCTCGTACATCATCTGGTAGGTCAGCGTGCCGCTCTTGCTGACCAGGCCGATCCGACCGGTGCCGGTGATGTCGGCCGGGATGATGCCGGCGTTGGAGGCGCCCGGCGAGGCGATGCCCGGGCAGTTCGGCCCGATGATCCGGGTCCGCTCGCCCTTGGCCACGTTGTACGCCCAGAAGGCGGCGGTGTCGTGCACCGGGACGCCCTCGGTGATCACCACGGCCAGGTCGATGCCGGCGTCGATCGCCTCGACGACGGCGCCCTTGGTGAACTGCGGGGGCACGAAGATGACCGTGACGTCGGCCCCGGTCTCCTTCATCGCGTCCGCGACGGACGCGAAGACCGGCAGCTCGGTGCCGTCGAAGTCGACCTTCTGGCCTGCCTTGCGCGGGTTGACGCCGCCGACCACGTTGGTGCCGGCGGCGAGCATCCGCCGGGTGTGCTTGGAACCCTCGGAACCGGTCATCCCCTGAACGATGACCTTGGAGTCCTTGGTCAGCCAGATAGCCATGATCAGACCCCCGCAGCTGCCAGCTCGGCGGCCCGCTCGGCCGCTCCATCCATGGTGTCCACCCGCTGCACGAGCGGGTTGTTCGCGCCGTCGAGGATCGCCCGACCGGCCTCGGCGTTGTTGCCGTCGAGGCGGACGACGAGCGGCTTGGTGACCTGCTCGCCCCGCTGCTCGAGCAGCCCCAGCGCCTGGATGATGCCGTTGGCGACCTCGTCGCAGGCGGTGATGCCGCCGAAGACGTTCACGAAGACGCTCTTCACCGACGGGTCGGACAGGACGATCTCGAGGCCGTTCGCCATCACCGCGGCGCTCGCGCCGCCGCCGATGTCGAGGAAGTTCGCCGGCTTGACGCCGCCGTGCCGCTCACCGGCGTACGCGACCACGTCGAGGGTGGACATGACCAGACCCGCGCCGTTGCCGATGATGCCGACCTCGCCGTCGAGCTTGACGTAGTTGAGGTCCTTCTCCTTGGCGGCCTGCTCCAGCGGGTCCACCGAGGCCTGGTCGACCAGGGCCTCGTGGTCCGGGTGCCGGAAGGCGGCGTTCTCGTCGAGGGTGACCTTGGCGTCGAGCAGCAGCAGCTTGCCGTCCGCGTTCTTGGCGAGCGGGTTCACCTCGATCAGCGTGGCGTCCTCGGCGACGAACGCCTGCCACAGCTTGACCGCGATGTCGACGACCTGGTCGGCGACCTCGGCCGGGAAGGCGGCGGCGGTCACGATCTCGCGGGCCTTCGCCTCGTCCACGCCGGTGTTGGCGTCGATCGGGGCCTTGACCACCTTGTCCGGGGTCTCGGCGGCGACCTGCTCGATGTCCATACCGCCAGCGACACTGGCGATGCAGAGGAAGGTGCGGTTCGCCCGATCGAGCAGGTACGAGAAGTAGTACTCCTCGGCCACGTCCGCGGTCACGGTGATCATGACCTTGTGGACCGTGTGGCCCTTGATGTCCATGCCGAGGATGTCGGTGGCCCGGGCCACCGCCTCATCCGGGCCCTCAGCCAGCTTGACGCCGCCGGCCTTGCCTCGGCCGCCGACCTTCACCTGCGCCTTGACGACCACCCGACCGCCGAGGCGTTCGGCGATCGCGCGGGCCTCCTCCGGGGTAGTGGCGACGCCGCCGGCGAGCACGGGCAACCCGTGCCGCTCGAACAGGTCCCGCCCCTGGTACTCGTACAGGTCCACGATTGCGCGTCCCGTCCCGTCTCCGCGGCGCGCCCTCGCGCCGCCACCAGCGTTGGAAAATCAGTTTGACGCCTGTCATCAGATGAGACAGGTCATTTGCCGCAGCCTAACGAGATGGGAACCGGCGGCAACCGAGCGGGTGCGGGGTGTGCGGTAATGCACAGCCGCCGGTCCGAACTGTCAGGCCACCCGACAGCGGCCGGCCAAGTAGCGGACCACCGCTGCCATGATCTCCTGCTCCGACCGGTCGGCGAAGTTGACCGTGGCGGTGAAGCCGGTGCCGAAGAAGGCCTTCTGCATCCGCCACGCCCGCACACGATCGTCAGGTCAGCCGTGCGGGGGATGTTGCGGAAGATGCGTAACCCCGCCGTGGGGGCGTCGTTGAGTCTGATGTCGGAGCGCTGATCAGCGCGATGACGGGAGCGGCCGATGCCCTGTCGGTCGAGGGGTGGCGGCGGGGCATCGTGCATAGAAGGGCCGGGCGTGTGAGGGGTGCGTCCGGCCCTTCCCCCTGCCCGCGTCCCGGTCCGACCCGCCCGCACGGCCGCCGGGTGCGACCTCCCCCGCGGCGAACCACCCGCGACGGCACCACCGTCGACGGCCCCGCGTGGGGTCAGGCGACCGGCTGGGCGACGTTCTGCCGGACCCACTCGACGATCGACTGGGTGGTGGCGCCCGGCGTGAAGATCTTGGCCACGCCGAGCCGCTCCAGCTCGGGGAGGTCGGCGTTCGGGATGATGCCGCCACCGAAGACCACGATGTCCCGGGCGTCCCGCTCGCCGAGCAGCTCCAGCACCCGCTTGAAGAGGGTCATGTGCGCCCCGGAGAGGACGGAGAGGCCGACCGCGTCGGCGTCCTCCTGGATCGCGGTCTCCACGATCTGCTCAGGGGTCTGGTGCAGGCCCGTGTAGATGACCTCCATGCCGGCGTCCCGCAGGGCGCGCGCGACCACCTTCGCGCCCCGGTCGTGGCCGTCCAGGCCGGGCTTCGCGACGACGACCCGAATACGAGAGCTCATCAGCGCACACCTTTCACCGGCTCCGCAGCTATCACCTGAACGAACGGTAACCCGGCCGCCCCGGGACCGGGAACCCGGGCTGCACCCATAGCCTCCGAAGGCACCGCTCGGAAGCCGGACGCCTCCGCCGAACGGTCACTGTGCGCGACGAACGGGTGGTCACCGGGCCCCCGTCTGGCGGCACGAGCTATGACATCAGTGGACGGAAAGGGACAGAATGAAAGGCCAATTCCGCGCTTCGGCTTGTGACTGGAGTGGCAGTTGGCTAACGTGACCACGGTTGTCATCAGGTCCACGGACGGGTGACGACGCGGCCAGCCGACATTCACCCGAGTTTCACGGGCGCCGGCCGACCGCATCGGAACCCCGACAACGGAGGGTGTGCGTGCGCCAGCGCCTGTCGTCTGAGCCCGATAGATATCGCGGTCGCCGCCGCGTACCCACCCCCCCGCGGAGCCGCTATGCCGCGGTCGTCACCACCGCGTTCGTCGGCGCCGGCATCGTCGCGCTCGGCGCGAACGCCCTCCCGGACGCCAAGAGCGTCAGCCCGTCGGTGCTCGACGAGCTGAAGCAGGCCTCGATCACCAGCCAGGACGCGGCCGCCCGCGCCGACGCCGCCGACCGGGCCACCCGGGACACCCGGGTCGCCAAGGCCGGGGCCGAGCAGGACGTCTGGCTGCTCCCCCTGCAGGGCTACGACTTCGAGTCCCCCTACGGCATGCGCTGGGGCAAGCTGCACACCGGCGTCGACCTGGTCACCCCGGAGGGCACCCCGTACGTCGCGATCCACGCCGGCACGGTCACCAAGGCCGGCTGGTTCGGCGGCTACGGGTACGCGGTCATCGTCCAGCACCCGGACGGCAGCGAGGCCATCTACGGCCACTCCTCCGCGGTGAGCGTCACGGAGGGCCAGCAGGTCAAGGCCGGCGACCAGCTCGGCCTGGTCGGCAACACGGGCCACTCCTACGGCTCCCACCTGCACCTGGAGATCCATGTCAACGGGCAGCCGTTGGACCCGGTGCCGTGGCTCGAGGACCGCGGAGTGGACATCAAGCTGCAAGTCGAGGCAATCTACAGCGAGGTAGCCGGTTCCTGACGCTGCGTATCGCCCGTTCACCGCCCGGATCATGCGATCCGGGCGGTTTTCGTTGGTCCTAAGTCTGCCGGGTCACAGCCGCGAGTGTGAGCGGAGACACGGCAGGGCATGATCCTTCTCCGGGTCAGAACGCCCGGAACGGGATGGAACCGGGCGGGAGTCGTCAGCAGTACCGACCGGTCCCCGGAGCCCCTACCCGGCAGCCACCGGGCCGACACCAGTATTTCGAGGTCAAGTGCCCCCTCGACTGTGAAGGTCCGCCGTGCAGGAAGACAGCTCCGACCAGAACGAGAACACCCAGGACATCCCCACCCGGCACCGGTCGCACCGGCGGACGGGTCGGCGCACCACATACTTCGTCGTCGGTGCGGTCGCCCTGATCGGCCTCGGCCTCGGCGGCGTCTCCGTCGCGACCGCGGACCACGGCGCACCGACCCCCGCCGCCGTCGACTTCGACGCCCAGGGCCGCGCCGAGGCAGCCGCCCGCGCCGACCGGTCTGTCCGCGAGTCGACCGCCCCGGTCACCCCGTCCGCGACGCCGGCCAACCCGTCGCCGAGCCCATCGACGGCCAGCCCGAAGCCGACGAAGAAGGCGGCCACCGCCAAGCCGAAGCCGAAGAAGGCCGCCAAGCCGAAGCCCTCCTGGGTCATCCCGATGAGGGGCGCCGAGATCACCTCCTGCTACGGGCAGCGGTGGGGCACCCTGCACGCCGGCATCGACTTCGCGATGCCCGAGGGCACCCCGATCCACGCCGCCGCCGCGGGCACCGTGGTCAAGGCCGGCGACGTCGGCGACGGGTACGGCAACTCGGTCTTCATCGACCACGGCAACGGCTACCTGACCCACTACGCCCACCAGAGCCGCATCGCGGTCAGCGTGGGCGAGAAGGTCAGCGCCGGCGAGGTGATCGGCTACGAGGGCGCCACCGGCGACGCCACCGGCCCGCACCTGCATTTCGAGGTGCACAAGGGCGCGATGTGGAACCAGATCGACCCGGCGCCGTTCCTGCGCGCCCGGGGCATCGACGTGACCTGCTGACGGCCGCGTAACACAACGAAGTGCCCGGTCCGGCGGTGTGCCGGGCCGGGCCCTTCATCGCGGTTCAGAGCTTGTCGATCGGGGCGTGCCGCAGGACCAGCCACATGGTCTGGTCGCCGAAGTTGATCTGTGCCCGGGCGCCCGGGCCGTGCCCCTCCACGGCGAGCACCCGGCCCAGACCGTAGCGCTGGTGGTTGACCCGGTCACCGGCCGCCACCTTCGGCCCCTGGGGCAGCTCGCTCGCGGTGGCCAGCCGGCTGCCGTCCACGCCGAGCCGCTTCGCCAGCTGCGCCGCCTTCGGGGTGCCCCCGGTGAAGCCGCCCCGCCCGCCGGGCGCGCGGTCCGCCCGGCCGCCGACGCCGCCGCCCCCGCCGGCCCACGAGGTGTACGACCCCTCGGTGCGCTCCCACCGGACCAGATCCGGCGGCAGCTCCTCCAGGAACCGCGACGGCGGGTTGTAGGCCGGCTGCCCCCAGGCCGAGCGGGTGACCGACCGGGACAGGTAGAGCCGTTGCCGGGCCCGGGTGATGCCCACGTACGCCAGCCGGCGCTCCTCCTCCAGCTCGCGGGTGTCGCCGAGCGAGCGCAGGTGCGGGAAGACGCCGTCCTCCAGGCCGGTCAGGAAGACCACCGGGAACTCCAGGCCCTTGGCGGTGTGCAGGGTCATCAGGGTGACCACGCCCTGGTGGTCCGGGTCGTCGGAGGGGATCTGGTCGGCGTCGGCGACCAACGCGACCTGCTCCAGGAAGCCGGCCAGGGTGGCCCGCTCCCCCTCCTCGCCCAGCGCCTCGATCCGCTCGGTGTACTCCCGGGCGACGCTGACCAGCTCCTGGAGGTTGTCCACCCGGCCGGCGTCCTGCGGGTCGAGGCTCTCCTCCAGCTCGGTCAGGTAGCCCGAACGGGTCAGCAGCGCCTCCAGCACCTCCTCCGGGGTGCCGGTCTCGGCCAGCTCCCGGGCCCCGTCGAGCAGCGTGACGAAGTCGGCGATGCCGTTCGCCGCCCGGGTGGAGATGCCCGGCGCGTCCTTGGCCCGGCGCAGCGCCGCCCCGAAGGAGATCCGGTCCCGGCTGGAGAGCGCCTCCACGCATGCCTCGGCCCGGTCGCCGATGCCCCGGCGCGGGGTGTTGAGGATCCG
The DNA here is from genome assembly GCF_033804685.1 of Micromonospora sp. RTP1Z1. Taxonomy (NCBI): domain Bacteria; kingdom Bacillati; phylum Actinomycetota; class Actinomycetes; order Micromonosporales; family Micromonosporaceae; genus Micromonospora; species Micromonospora sp. RTP1Z1. The sequence goes on along the minus strand of NZ_JAPFQV010000089.1, from coordinate 9,081 downwards.
GCGCAGGCTGACGGTGTCGTCGTCGTTGACCACCGCGCGCAGGTAGGCCAGCGCGTCGCGGACCTCCTTGCGCTCGTAGAAGCGCACCCCGCCGACCACCTTGTACGGCAGGCCGACCCGGATGAACACCTCCTCGAAGACCCGGGACTGGGCGTTGGTGCGGTAGAAGACCGCGACGTCGCCAGGACGGGTCTCGCCGTCGTCGGCCAGCCGGTCGATCTCCCGGGCCACCCAGTCCGCCTCGGCGTGCTCGGTGTCGGCGACGTAGGCGACGATCTGCTCGCCGGCCCCGGCGTCGCTCCAGAGCCGCTTGGGCTTGCGCGAGGTGTTCCGGTCGATCACCGCGTTGGCGGCGTTGAGGATGGTCTGGGTGGACCGGTAGTTCTGCTCCAGCAGGATCGTCCGGGCGTCGGTGAAGTCCCGCTCGAACTCCAGGATGTTGCGGATGGTCGCGCCCCGGAACGCGTAGATCGACTGGTCGGCGTCGCCGACCACGCAGAGCTCGGCCGGCTCGATCCCCTCGGTGCCGGCGACCAGCTCCTTGATCAGCACGTACTGGGCGTGGTTGGTGTCCTGGTACTCGTCCACCAGGACGTGCCGGAACCGGCGGCGGTAGCTCTCCGCGACGTGCGGGTGCGACTGGAGCAGGTGCACCGTCGTCATGATCAGATCGTCGAAGTCCAGCGCGTGCGCCTCGCGCAGCCGCCGCTGGTAGAGCGTGTAGGCCTCCGACAGCGCCCGCTCGTTGGGCCCCTTGGCCCGGGCGGCGAACGCCTCCGGGTCGACCAGCTCGTTCTTGAGGTTGGAGACCTGGGCGGCGAGCCCACGCGCCGGGTAGCGCTTCGGGTCGAGGTCGAGCTCCCGGGCCACCATCTGCATCAGCCGGCGCGAGTCGTCGGCGTCGTAGATCGAGAACGTCGACTTCAGTCCGGCGTGCTCGTGCTCGGCGCGCAGGATCCGGACGCAGGCCGAGTGGAAGGTCGACACCCACATCAGTCGGGCCCGCGGCCCGACCAGGGCGGACACCCGCTCCTTCATCTCGCCGGCGGCCTTGTTGGTGAAGGTGATCGCGATGATCTCGCCCGGGTGGACGTCCCGCGCGGCGAGCAGGTACGCGATCCGGTTGGTCAGCACCCGGGTCTTGCCGGAGCCGGCGCCGGCCACGATTAGCAGGGGCGAACCGGCGTGGGTGACGGCGTCGCGCTGCGGACCGTTCAGCCCGGCGAGGAGGGCCTGCGGATCCAGCCGGGCGGCGGACCCGGACCGGTGCGGCGGGGTCGGCCGGGGCTCCGGCGCGGGCGGGGACGCGGGGATGTCGAAGAGAGGATGCATCGCACGGCGAGTCTATGCCGCCGGACGGACACTTCCCGCCCGCGCACGCCCCTACGAGACGAAGCCGTCATCCAGGGCGGGAACGTGCCCCGTCCCACCTCTTGGCGGGAATCCTTGCGCGCCCCGGCCGGTGGTCGGCATACTCGACGACGTGTTCGGTCAGCGCTTCTACTTTTACTACGGCACCGGGAGTCCGGCAGCCGTAGGTCGCGCCTGATCACAAGACCTGCGAAAAGCCCCGGGCTCGGAGAGCCCGGGGCTTTTTCGTCCCGGGATCCGGGCACCGGGCCCGACACCCGAGGGGTACGACGATGATGACTGACGTGGCGGAGCAGAGCGGCAGCCTGGCGAAGAACCACGACCGGGCCGACACGGGTCCGACGGCGGCCGCGACCGCCCGGACCGGCACCGGCGACTCGGCGGCCGCCGAGCGGATCGTGGCGATCCGGGAGCGGATCGACGAGATCGACCGGACGATCATCGACCTGTGGCAGGAGCGGGCCGCGCTCTCCCAGGAGGTGGGGGCCACCCGGCTCGCCTCCGGCGGCACCCGCCTGGTGCTCTCCCGCGAGCGGGAGATCCTGGAGCGGTTCCGGCAGGCGCTGGGCGCGGACGGGACGCAGCTCGCGCTGCTGCTGCTCCGCGCCGGCCGCGGCCCGCTGTGAGGGACGCCCGGATCACCGCGCTGCCGGCGTACCGGAAGGGATGCCGGCGCCGGACGGTGGCCGCGCCGGCGCGACCGGGCCCGGATACGACGAACCGCCTGCCGGCGTCGAGCTGACGCCGGCAGGCGGTCCGGACGGATCACGCCCCGTGGGTGGCGACGATCTGTCGCTTCTCCGCGAAGTGGCAGGCGCTCGGGTGGTCCGAGCCCCGCCGGATCTCCAGCAGCGGAACGTGCTCGGCGCAGACGTCCTGCGCCTTCCAGCAGCGGGTGCGGAACCGGCAGCCCGAGGGCGGGCTCACCGGGGAGGGGACGTCACCGGTGAGCCGGATGATCGCCTTGTTGTCCCGCAGCGTCGGGTCCGGCACCGGCACCGCCGAGAGCAGCGCCTGGGTGTACGGGTGGGTGGGCCGCTCGTAGATCTCGTCCTCGGTGCCGACCTCCACCATCTTGCCCAGGTACATCACGGCGACCCGGTCGGAGAGGTGGCGCACGACCGAGAGGTCGTGGGCGATGAAGACGTACGACAGCCCGAACTCGTTCTGGAGCTTCTCCAGCAGGTTCATCACCTGCGCCTGGATCGACACGTCCAGGGCCGAGACCGGCTCGTCGCAGACGATGACCTCCGGCCGCAGCGCCAGCGCCCGGGCGATGCCGATGCGCTGCCGCTGGCCACCCGAGAACTGGTGCGGGTACCGGTTGATGTGCTCCGGGTTGAGGCCGACCAGGTCGAGCAGCTCCTTGACCTTGCCCCGGCGGCTGCCCTTCGGGGCCACCTCGGAGTGGATCTCGAACGGCTCGCCGATCAGGTCACCCACCGTCATCCGGGGGTTCAGCGAGGTGTACGGGTCCTGCATCACCAGCTGGATCTGCCGGCGCAGTCGCCGCAGCGCCCCGCCGGAGAGCTTGGAGATGTCCTGCCCCTTGTAGTGCACGCTGCCGGCGGTCGGCTTCTCCAGGTTCATCAGGACCCGGGCCAGCGTCGACTTGCCGCAGCCGGACTCGCCCACGACGCCCAGGGTCTCGCCGGCCTTCAGTTCGAAGGAGACGCCGTCGACCGCCTTGACCTGACCGATGGTCTTCTTGAACACGATCCCGCGGGTGACGGGGTAGTGCTTGACCAGGTTACGGACCTCGATGATGTTCTCAGTCACGGTTCACGAGCTCCTCGGCGAAGTGGCAGGCGCTGGCCCGAGCGCGGCCGATCTGCAGCAGCGGGGGCACCTTCTCCCGGCACACCGGCTGCGCCATCGGGCAGCGCGGGTTGAACGGGCAGCCCGGCGGGATGTTCATCAGGTTCGGCGGCAGGCCCTTGATGGTCCGGAGCTCCTGCCCCTTCTCGTCCATCCGCGGGATCGAGTTGAGCAGGCCGAGGGTGTACGGGTGCGCCGGCTTGGCGTACAGGTCGTACACGTCGGATTCCTCGACGATCCGGCCGGCGTACATGACCGCGATCCGGTCCGCGACGTCGGCGACCACGCCGAGGTCGTGGGTGATCAGGATCATGCCCATCTGCCGCTCCCGCTGGAGCTCGCCGAGCAGGTCCATGATCTGGGCCTGCACGGTCACGTCCAGCGCGGTGGTCGGCTCGTCCGCGATCAGCACCTCCGGGTCGAGCGCCAGCGACATCGCGATCATCGCGCGCTGCCGCATACCGCCGGAGAACTGGTGCGGGTAGTTGCTGTACCGACCCTTGGCGTTCGGGATCTTGACCTGGTCGAGCATCTCGATCGCGCGCTTCTTGGCGTCCGCGCGGCCCAAGCCGCGCCGGATGCGGAACTGCTCGGCGATCTGGAACCCGACGGTGAAGACCGGGTTCAGCGCGGAGAGCGAGTCCTGGAAGATCATCGCGATGCCCTCGCCGCGGATGCGGCGGCGCTCCTCGGCGGACATCTTGAGCATGTCCTTGCCGTGGAAGCGGACCTGGCCGCCGGTGACGAAGCCCGGCGGGGTGTCCAGGATGCCCATGATGGTCTGCGCGGTGACGCTCTTGCCGGAGCCGGACTCGCCGAGCACGGCGAGGGTCTCTCCCGCGTTGACGTGGTACGTGACTCCGTTGATGACCTTGGCGACGCCGTCCCGGGTGCGGAACTCCACCCGGAGATCTTCGACCTCGAGCAGGCGGCCGAAGGGGCGGCCGGATCCACCGACGCCCGCAGCGGACTGCTCGGACACGAGAATGTCGGACAACTCAGTCTCCCCTAGCGAAGTTTCGGATCGAGGGCTTCGCGGACCGCTTCGCCGAGCATCACGAAGCTGAGCACGGCGGTGACGAGGAACGCGGAGGGGAAGAAGAGCAGGAAGGGCGAGACCCGGAGGTAGTTCTGCGCTTCACTGATCATGATGCCCCAGCTGACGACCGGGGTCTTCAGCCCGATGCCCAGGAAGGACAGGGTGGCCTCGGCGCCGATGAACGAACCGACCATGATCGTCCCGTAGACCAGCAGCGGCGCGAGGCAGTTCGGCAGCAGGTGCTTGAGGATGATCCGGCCGCTGCCGGCGCCGAGCGCCCGGGCCGCCACGATGTAGTCGGCCTCCTTGGTGGCCAGCACTGAGGAGCGCATCAGCCGCATCACGACCGGCCAGCTCAGGACCACCAGCGACATGATCACCAGGCCCATGATCTTCCACTCGTTGTTGTCCGTGCCCGCGCCGTTGAACGTGGTCAGGATGACGATCGCGCCGAGCACGAAGGGCAGGCCGAAGAAGATGTCGGCCACCCGGGAGAGCAGACCGTCGACCCAGCCACCCTTGTAACCGGCGATGATGCCCATCGCGCCACCGATCAGCAGCGTGCCGAAGGTGGAGAGCAGGGCCACCACGATCGAGGCACGAGCCCCGTAGATCGTCCGGGCGTACACGTCCCGGCCCTGCACGTCGTAGCCGAACCAGGCGTCGGCCGACGGCTCCACCCGGCTGCGGGACAGCGCGCCGTTCACCGCGTCGCCGGAGGTGAACAGCGACGGGAACGCGGACATCACCACGAACAGGAGGATGAACGCCGCGGAGATCCAGAACAGCGGCTTGCGGCGCAGGTCCCGCCAGGCGTCGCCCAGCAGGCCGCGCGGCTTCGTCTGCTTCTGCGCGCTCTCCGGCAGGCCGGCGTTCGTCGGCGCGCCGAACTCGGTCGGCTGCTCGGGACGGGGGGTGCTGACCATGGAAGCGGCACTCGGGTCACTCATAGCGGATCCTCGGGTCAAGGGCGGCGTAGAGCAGGTCCACCAGCAGGTTCATCAGGAGATAGACGAGCACCAGGACCACCACGATGGAGACAACCGTAGCGCTCTCCTTGGTGACGATGGCCCGGAGGACCTGGCGGCCGATCCCGTTGATGCCGAAGATGCCCTCGGTGACGATGGCGCCACCCATCAGGGCGCCCAGGTCGGTGCCGAGGAGGGTGACGACCGGGATCAGCGAGTTGCGCAGCAGGTGCACACCCACCACCCGGCGCATGGGCAGGCCCTTGGCGATGGCGGTGCGGACGTAGTCGGCGCGGCGGTTCTCCGCGATGCTGGTCCGCGCCACCCGGGCGATGTACGCCATCGAGGCGCTGCCGAGCACGAAGCCCGGAAGGAGCAGCTCGGAGAAGCGCATCTCGTTGGAGACCGTCGGGTGGACGATGCCCCACTTGACGCCGAAGAACCACTGCAGCACGAAGCCGACCACGAAGACCGGCAGCGCGATCAGGAAGAGGGTGGAGACCAGGACCAGGTTGTCCAGGAAGCCGTTGCGTCGGAGACCGGTCAGCACGCCGGCGCCGAGGCCGATAACGGCCTCGATGGAGAGCGCGACAACTGCCAGCTTCAGGGTGTTGGGGTACGACGTCACGATGATGTCGTTGATCGAACGACCGCTGAACGTGATACCGAAGTCACCCTGGAAAAGGTTCTTCATGTAGCTGGCGTACTGCACCCAGATCGACTGGTCGAGATGGTACTTCTCGGTCATCATCGCTCGGAAGTTGGGCGGGCAACCTCGGTCGCCGCACTTGCCGGCGAAGGGGTCGCCCGGCACCGACCAGACGAGCCAGTAGATCAGGAACGTCGTACCGATGAACACCGGGACGAGTTGCAGTAGCCGTCTCAAGAGATAACGGCCCATGGGGTGGTCCTCCAGACAGGGAACGCGTCGGGGGCAGCCGACACGGTGGTGACAACGTGCGAGGGGTTTGTTGTACACCCCCTCGCGGAACGGCCCCGGGTCGGGCTCACCGGTAGGCGAGCCCGACCCGGGGTCAGACCGTTCGGATCAGAGCTCGACCGAGGTGATGTCGAGTTCGCCGACGTTGTTCAGTTCCATCTTCTTGATCTTGTCCGAGCGGCCGGACTGCTGGCCACCGAAGTAGATCGGCATCGACGGAACGTCCTCGTCAATGATCTTGACGGCCTCAGCGAACTTCTTGTGCGACTCGTCGATGCTGGGAGCCGAGGAGGCCTCCTTGGCAAGGGCGTCGACCTTCGGGTTGCTGTACTGGCCGTCGTTCGAGGAGCCACCGGTCACGTAGAGCGGGTTGACCCAGTTCTCCACGTCCGGGTAGTCCTGCTGCCAGCCGGCCCGGTAGGCGCCGGTCATCTTGTGGGCGTTGATGTTGGCCCGGAAGACCGCGAAGGTCGGCACGCCGGTGGCGACGGCGTCGATGCCCAGGTTGGTCTTGATCTGCTGGGCGACGGCCTCCATCCACTCCTTGTGGCTGGCGTCCGCGTTGTACGACAGGGTCAGCTTGCCCTGGAAGCCACCGGCCTCGGTGAGGAGCTGCTTGGCCTTGGCCACGTCGAACACGCAGGCGGTGCAGTTGTTCGGCGCGGCGCCCGGGGTCAGCGGGTTGGCCCAGCTGTCGGCCGGCTTGCGGTTACCGAAGAAGATCTTGTCGGTGATCTCCTGCCGGTTGATGGCGTGAGAGATCGCGGCACGCAGCTTCGGGTTCTGGAAGCGCTTGTCGTAGATCGGGAAGGCGATGATGCCGGTCGATGGGGTGGTGGAAGTGATGGCCCGGTCGCCCAGGTCGGTCTTCCACTTGTCGCCGGCCAGCGAGGAGACCGGGACCTGCTGCTGGAAGTCCAGGTTGCCGGAGACCAGGTCGTTGTAGGCCGCCGTGTCGTCCTGGTAGAGCTTGACGGTGACGTCCTTGATGTGCATCTTGTCGCGCAGGCTGTAGTCGTCGAAGCGGGTCAGCTTGATCTCGACGTCGTCCTGCCACGACACGAACTTGGCCGGGCCGTTACCGACCGGCTTCTTGCCGAACTCTGCCGGCGTCTGCGTGAAGAACACGTCCGGCAGCGGCATGAAGGCGCTGTAGCCGAGCTTGGTCGGGAACACGGCGGTCGGCGCGGCGAGCGTGACCTCGAAGGTGGTCTCGTCGACGACCTTGAGGCCGGACATCTCCTTGGCCTTCGGCTCCGGGGCCTTCTTCGGGCCGTCCGGGCCGTCCGGGTCCTCGGTGTAGACGTCGTTGAAGCCCTGGATGTCGGCGAAGAAGCTGGCGTTCTGCGCGCCGCTCGGCCCGTACGCCGCCCAGTTCCAGGCCTTGACGAAGTTCTCGGCCTTGACGGTGCTGCCGTCGTGGAACTTCGTGTTCGGCTTGATCTTGATCTTGAAGACCTTGGAGTCGGTCGTGTCGATCGACTCGGCCAGCGCGTTCTGCGGCGCGCCACCGTTGTTCGGGTACTCGACCAGGCCAGTGAACAGCCAGTCGAGGATCTTGCCACCCTGGGTCTCGGTGGTGTTCGCCGGAACCAGAGGGTTCTCCGGCTGGCCGCCGTCGATGACGATCGCGCCGTCAGCGCTCGCGCCGGATCCGCCGCCGCTCTTGTCGCCGCTCGAGCAGCCGGACGCGACGAGCGCGAATGCCGCGCCCACCGCCAGGGCACCGCTCGCTCGCTTCGAGACTCTCATACCGAGGGGCCTCCTCTTTCTAACCTGGTTCCGTCGTGAGTTTCACGCACGCATGGGGGGTGACGCCGCCGCCGGCCCGAACCACAGGTCGGCGGTTTACCGCAGAGGAAATCGGGACACCTCAGGGGTACCGATCCGCCGGGCACCGCACCCTCGCCGAGCGGCACCGCGCAGGGTCGACGGCCACGTTCCGCGACGAAAGAGGCGTCACGTGGTCGGCGGGCCCGACGGGGTGCCCCACACCGGGGGTGAGGTGTTGCCACTGTGACACCCACCGGCCCATTACGTGAAGGTGCCGTTATCAAGCCGTTAGTTGGTCGCCACGTTGCCGATACCTGAGAAAAGATCATGAAACACGCGAATTGCACTGCCCTGAACAGGAAAAACACGCTCACGTCGGACGAGAACGGCACGTAAGCTCGGTCCCCGTGAGCTTCCCTGCCTCCGCTCCGGCCCTGCCCGACGTCTGCCGGGCGCTGGCCGTATTTGCCCATCCGGATGATGTCGACTTCGGCTGTGCGGGCACCATCGCTGGCTGGGTGGAGGAGGGCATCGAGGTCGCGTACCTCATCGTCACCCGGGGTGGCTCCGGCGGCTTCGACGACACCCCGCGCGAGGAGATGCCCCGGCTGCGCGAACAGGAACAGCGGGCCGCCGGCGCCGCGGTCGGCGTACACCGGGTCGACTTCCTCGACGGCCACCCGGACGGAACGCTCACCCCCAGCCTCGACCTGCGCCGGCAGGTCGCCGCGGCGATCCGGCGGTTCCGGCCGGACCGGGTGCTCACCAGCTCGCCGCTGCGCCGCTGGGAGCACCTCGCCGGCCCGAGCCACCCCGACCACCTGGCGGTCGGCGAGGCCACCACCTGCGCGGTCTACCCGGACGCGCGCAACCCCTTCGCCTTCCCCGAACTGCTGGCCGAAGGACTGGAGCCGTGGGTGGTCCGGGAGATCTGGTACGCCGGCGGGCCCGCCCCGGACCACGCCGTGGACGTCACCGGGTACGCCGACCGGAAGATCGCCGCGATGCGGGCGCACCGCTCGCAGACCGCGCACATGGCCGTGGAGACCTGGGTACGCGACCGGCTCACCACGGTGGCCGACAACGCCGGCCTGCCCGCCGGCCGGCTGGCCGAGGCGTTCACCGTGCTCCGCACCGAGTGACCGGAGTCGGCCACCGGCCCGCCCGGACGG